>NZ_JAHKSJ010000018.1:0-144213 GCF_019024305.1 Cellulomonas algicola
AGAAAGAGCCACCCCAGCAATGGGGTGGCTCTTTCTGTTTCCGGCGGCATTCGTCCGCCCGTATCGCGTATACCCAGAGTGCAGCGTCGTGTGTCGACGTGCGTCCCGCTGCGGCGTGTTCCGCTACGGGCGGCGCTTGCGCGAGGCGTCTGGCCGCGATGTCGTGGGCGTCACGGCGCCGAGGGGATCCGGCGCCATCCGGGATGAGACCATGGTGCCGTCGTTTGCGACGAGGAGAGAGCCACACATGAACAGCGATCACCGGTCCGCTCAGCCCGAGCGTCGAGGACCGTCACGTCCAGGTCAGGAGACCTCGAGGGGCGGGCGGTCCGGCTCGACGTCCGGCGGGTCCGGCGACCGGCGGGGCGGTGGCTACCGCGGGTCGTCGGAGGGCTCGAGCCCTTCGGCCGGCGACCGCGGGCGTCGCGAGGGCGGCGACCGAGCGGCTCGCGGCTCGTCGTGGTCGGATCGCCAGTCCGGCGGTGCTCCTCGCGGCGGCGGGCGACCGGGATCGCGGGCGTTCGACGAGCGACCTGATCGCTCCGGCGGGTTCGCGGGCGGTGGCGCGCGCAGCTCGGCCGCCCGCGGTCAGGACCGCGGCGACGCACCGAGGGCGGGATCGGACCGTCCGAGTCGCGGGGGCTCTGGTGAGAGCTCGCGCGGTGGGTACTCGGCCGGTGGTTCGCGTGGTGGCTACCCCACCGGCGGCTCGCGGGCTGGCGGGTACTCCGGTGGCTTCCGCGGTTCCTCCACGGAGGGTTCGCGGGGTGCGTCCTTCGGCGAGCGGTCGCGGGGAGGGGTCTCCGGAGGAGGGGCGCGCGGCGGGTTCTCCGATGGAGCGGCGCGTCGTGAGTTCTCCGGCGGCGCCTCGCGGGGTGGCTTCGGTGGTGGTTCCGGCCGGCGGGACGACGACCGGCGCGGTGCTGGCGGCGATCGGTCGCCGCAGCGAGACGGCCGCCGTGCGGGAGACGCGCGCGACGGCGGTGCACGCAGTGGAGCTCGTGACGATCGGTCCGCCCGGTACGGGTCGGGTGCCGAGCGCAGCGGTTGGCGTGAGCGGGGCGAGGACGGTGGAGACCGTCGTCCGTACGGCGCGACCGAGCGTCGCACGTCCAGCGGTTCGCGTGCTGCGGACGAGCGTCCGGGCGGTCGCCCTGGTTCCGGTGGGCACGGTCGTCCGCGTGTCGCGGGTGAGCGCCCGGGGGACCGGGCAGGCCGTGGCGCGGGTCAGGCGCGCGGCTGGTCCGGACGGAGCGGTGAGCGTCCGGCCGAGCGATCCGGTGAGTCGCGCCGTGAGCCGTCCACGGGTGTCGGTGACCGGTCCGGTGGGTACTCGGAACGCTCCGGTGAGAGGACCGGCGGGTACTCGCAGCGTTCGACGGGTCGCTCGGAGCGGGCTGGGGGGTATTCGGGTGAGCGCACCGGTCAGCGTGCCGGTGGGCACTCGGGTGCACGTGCTGGTGGTCGCGACGAGGAGCGCTCGGGCGGCCGCGGCGGTGGCTCGTGGTCGCGGGACGGTGGTCCTCGGCACGGTGACGCCGGTCGTGGCGGTGACGCGCGGCGGCCCGGCGGGCCACCCCGCGGGCGGGACGACGTGCGTGGTGACGACCAGCGGGCCACGCGGCCCCCGCAGGACGAGCGTGTGCCCGCGCCGCCGGTGCCGGACGACGTCGTCTTCGGTGACCTCGACCGGTCGGTGCGCGCGCGGCTGCGGTCGCTGACCAAGGACAACGCGGAGCGCGTCGGTCGGCACCTGGTGGTCGTGGGACAGCTGCTCGACACCGACCCGGAGCTCGCGTACGAGCACGCCCAGGCCGCCGTCCGGCGTGCCGGGCGGATCGACGTCGTACGGGAGGCCGCGGGCCTCGCGGCGTACCGGACCGGGCGGTTCGCGGAGGCGCTGCGCGAGCTGCGCACCGTGCGACGGCTGAACGGCTCGTCGGAGCACCTGCCGATCATGGCGGACTGCGAGCGCGGGCTCGGGCGGCCTGAGCGCACGATCGCCCTCGCCAACGAGCCGGAGGCGGAGACGCTGGACGCCGACGCTCGCATCGAGCTGGCGATCGTCGTGTCCGGTGCCCGGCTCGACCTCGGTCAGTCGGAGGTGGCCGTCGCCGTGCTGTCGAGCCCTGCCGTGCAGCAGGCGACCGGCGTGCTGGCCGTCCGGGTCGCGCAGGCGCGAGCCACGGCTCTCGAGGCGGCGGGGCGGGCCGACGAGGCAGCGACGCTGCTCGCGCGGTACTCGGCCGCCGAGCTCGCCGAGGCCGCAGGGGAGGTCGACGAGGAGGTCGTCGTCTTCGACCTGGACGACGAGGACGACACGGACGACGAGGACGACACGGACGACGACGGCGCAGGGTCGCGCGTCGACGAGACGTCGACGGGCGTGGCTGGTGCAGGTCCCGACGCGTCCGGCGCGCTGGAGGCGGCTGACGACGGACCGGCAGGGGACGACGGCGACGACGGCCTCGACGGCGACGACGGCCTCGACGGGGACGACGAGCCTGCCGGGGACGAGCCCGACCGGGGCGATGTTCCGGTCGGCGACGGCGGGCTCGACGGCGACGACGAGCTCGACGAGGACGATGTCCTCGAAGACGACGACCTCGACGAGGACGATGCCCTCGACGGAGACGACGCGCTCTCCGGTGCCGATGACGTCGACGAGGCGCGCGACGAGCTCGAGCGGGTCGACGCGTCGGACGGCAACAGTCATCTCGACGATGCGGGCGACGCCGACCAGGTCGATTCCGACGCGGGCACGGACGAGCCCGCGCTCGGCGCAGGCGGGGCCGATGGCGGGCTCGACGCCGACGTCGTGGATCGCCAGGTCGCGGACCGCGAGGGCGTGGCACGCAGCGAGGAGGAGGAGGCGTGAGCGGAGGACTCATCGGGTCGGACGTGCCGCTCGCGGATCGGTTCGACCTCGCGCTCGTCGACCTCGACGGCGTCGCGTACCGAGGGCACGAGCCCATCGACGGTGCGGCCGACGGGCTGACGTCGGCGCGCGCCCGCGGGATGCGGCTGGTGTTCGTCACGAACAACGCGTCGCGGGAGCCGGAGTCCGTCGCGGACCAGCTGACGGAGCTCGGGATCCCGACCCGGTCCGGCGAGGTCATGACGGCGGCCCAGGCCGCGGCGCAGCTGCTGCGCACGCGGCTCGAACCGGGCGCGAAGGTGCTCGTCGTCGGTGGCGCGGGTCTCGTCACCGCCGTGCGGTCCGCCGGGTTCGTGGTCGTGGAGTCCGCGGACGACGAGCCCGCCGCGGTCGCGCAGGGCTTCGCGCCCGACGTCGGCTGGGCGCAGCTCGCGGAGGCGGCGTACGCGGTCGAGCGCGGGGCGTGGCACGTCGCGTCGAACCTCGACCTCAGCCTGCCGACGGCCCGCGGCTTCGCACCCGGCAACGGGTCGCTCGTGGGGGCGGTGCGCAACGCGTCGGGCGTCGTCCCGGACAGCGCGGGCAAGCCGTCGCCGACGATGTACCGGATGGCCGTCGACCGGGCGGGGGCGCGCGAGACGCTCGTCATCGGTGACCGGCTCGACACCGACCTCGCGGGCGCGCGCGCCGGTGGCTACGTCGGCCTGCACGTCCTGACCGGTGTGAGCACGGCGCGCGACGACGTCCTGGCGGCGCCGACCGAGCGACCGCACCTCATCGGTGCCGATCTGCTGTCCCTGCTCGAGCCGCACCCGGTGCCGCGTCGGGACGCCGACGGGTGGTGGGCGTGCCGGGAGGTCGCCGCGCGCGTCGTCGACGGCGCGCTGGACCTCGGACGGGCGACACCCGGCTCTCCTGCGGCCCAGCTCGACCTCGTGCGGGCCGCCTGCGCGGCTGCGTGGGACGCCGTCGACAGCGGCGGCTCGCTCGACCCGGCCACGGTGCCTGAGCTGCGCGTCGACGCACCGGCTCGCTGAGGGCACTCGCCCGTGTCGTGGCCGGTGCGGGCCCCGTGCGCCGGCCGGTGCGGGCCCCGTGCGTCGGCCGGTGCGGGCCCCGTGCGTCGGGCGGTGCGGGCCCCGTGCGTCGGGCGGTGCGGGCCCCGTGCGTCGGGCGGTGCGGGCCCCGTGCGTCGGGCGGTGCGGGACACGTGCGCCGGGCGGCTGCGACGCGACCGGATGTCCCGTGCCTGTGGGTGCGTCGGGACGCGCTGTGGGCCTCGGCAGGTACCGTGGGCGCGGTCGTCGGGGAGCACGGCGTGACCGTCGGGACCGTCAGCGTGCGGCGGTCGGAACGCACGAGGAGGTACACCGGTGAGCGAGACGTCCGCGGTCGGGTCGTACGACGGCCCGACGACGGGGGACGCGCAGGTCGACGAGGCGTTGACGCGTCTTGCCGGGCTCGACGACGCCCCGGTGCGTGACCACGTCGCCGTCTTCGAGGCGGTCCACGGGGCGCTGCAGGACCGGCTGGCGGACGCGGAGGGCTGAGAGGTCGTGACGACACGCCTCGACAGCGAGCTCGTGCGCCGCGGGCTGGCCCGGTCGCGCGGGCACGCGGGCGAGCTCATCGCCGCCGGGCGTGTCTCGGTCGGCGGCCGGGCGGTGGCTCGTGCGTCGGTGCAGGTGTCCGACGAGGACGCGGTCGACGTCGCGCTGGATCCCGACGACCCCGGGTACGCCTCGCGCGCCGCGCACAAGCTCGCGGGCGTGCTGGACCAGCTCGGGCCGGACGGCCCCCGCGTCGAGGGGGCGTTGTGCCTCGACGCGGGCGCGAGCACCGGCGGGTTCACGGACGTGCTGCTGCGTCGCGGCGCGCGACGCGTGGTCGCGGTCGACGTGGGCCACGACCAGCTCGTCCCGGCGCTGCGGGAGGACCCGCGGGTCGAGGTGCGCGAGGGCGTCAACGTCCGCTCGCTCGCGGTGGGCGACGTCGACCCGGCGCCGGGCGTCGTGGTCGCGGACCTGTCGTTCATCTCGCTGACGCTGGTGCTGCCGGCGCTCGCGTCGGTCGCGACGCCGGGCGCTGACCTGCTGGTGCTGGTGAAGCCGCAGTTCGAGGTCGGCCGGGAGCGACTCGGTTCGGGCGGCGTGGTGCGCGACGCCGGGCTGCGCGCACGGGCCGTGCGGGACGTCGCGCGGGCAGCGGGTGCCGCTGGGCTCGCGGTGCGCGCGGTCGCGCGCAGCGTCCTGCCCGGCCCGAGCGGGAACGTGGAGTACTTCCTGTGGCTCGTCGCGGGTGACGCGCCGCCGGAGCCGGACGGCGTCCCGCTCGACGACGCCGTGCGGGAGGTCGTCGAGGGCGGGATCGAGATGCGTCGCGTGCGCGCGGCGCTCGGAGGTGAGGCGTGACCAGACGAGCGCTCGTCGTGACCCACGGCGGTCGGGAGGAGGCGGTCGCAGCGACGCAGGAGGCCGTCCGTGAGCTGGAGGCAGCCGGTGTCGAGCCCGTGCTCGCGCCCGACGACTGCGGTCCCGACGACCTGCCGTCGTTCGAGCTCGCGATCGTGCTGGGCGGCGACGGGACGATCCTGCGTGCCGCCGAGCTCACGCGTGGCACGGACGTGCCCGTCCTCGGGGTGAACCTCGGGCACGTCGGCTTCCTCGCGGAGGCCGAGCGGGACGACGTCGGCGAGGCGGTGCGCCGGCTGACCGCGGGCGACTTCGAGGTCGAGGAGCGCGGGACGCTCGACGTGCGCGTCCTCCACCCGGACGGGACGGTCGGCACGGGCTGGGCGCTCAACGAGGCGGCGATCGAGAAGGCGGACCGGTCGCGCATGCTCGAGGTGATGCTCGAGGTCGACGGGCACCCGTTGTCGTCGTTCGGCTGCGACGGGGTCGTCGCGTCGACCGCGACCGGGTCGACCGCGCACGCGTTCTCGGCCGGAGGTCCGGTGGTCTGGCCGGACGTCGACGGGATGATCCTCGTGCCGATCTCGGCGCACGCGCTGTTCGCGCGGCCCCTCGTCGTCGGTCCGCGCAGCCGTCTCGCGGTGGAGGTGCTCGACCGGTCGTCGGCGCGCGGGCTCGTCACGTGCGACGGGCGGCGGCAGCTCGACGTACCGCGTGGCGCTCGCGTCGAGGTGACGCGCAGCGACGTCCCGGTCCGGCTCGCACGGCTGTCGCTCGCGCCGTTCACGACGCGGCTGGTGCACAAGTTCGGGCTCCCCGTGAGCGGCTGGCGCGGCCGGCCCGCGGGCGGCGGCTCGGCCAGGACGGGGGCGTGACGTGATCGAGGAGATCCGGATCGACAACCTGGGCGTCATCACGCGGGCGCACGTCGAGCTCGGGCCTGGCCTCACGGTCCTCACCGGCGAGACCGGTGCGGGCAAGACGATGGTGCTCACGGCACTGTCACTGCTGCTCGGCGGCAAGGCGGACCCCGCGACCGTACGGCGCGGAGCCGCGTCGGCTGCGGTCGAGGGTCGGGTGCTGCTCCCAGGCGACGCGCCGGCCGTCGCACGCGCGGCGGAGGCGGGCGCCGAGCTCGACGACGACGGCAGCCTGCTGCTGGTGCGGACGGTCGGCGCCGGGAGCGACGGTGTCGCCGGCCGGTCGCGCGCCTACGTCGGCGGTCGCTCGGTGCCGCAGGCCGTCCTCGCGGACCTCGCGGAGGCGCTCGTCACGGTGCACGGCCAGGCGGACCAGGCGCGGCTGCGGTCGCCGGCGCACCAGCGGGAGGCGCTCGACGCGTTCGTCGGCGAGGCGCACCGCGACACGCTGGCGCGGTACCGCGCGGCGTGGGCGGAGCGGGCCCGCGTCGTCGAGGAGCTCGACGACCTGGTCGCGCGCACGCAGGAGCGCGCGCGTGAGGCCGAACTCCTGCGGCTCGGGCTCGCGGAGGTGGAGCGGGTCGACCCGCAGCCGGGCGAGGACGTCGCGCTCGCCGAGGAGGCGGACCGGCTGTCGCACGCGGAGGACCTGCGGGCGGCCGCGTCGGGCGCGCACGAGGCGCTCGCCGGCGAGGCGGACGCGTCGGGTGACGCGCTCGCCGCGACCGAGGTCGTCGACCGCGCGAAGCGCCTGCTCGAGCAGGCGGGCGGGCACGACCAGGCGCTCGCCGCGCTCGCGACGCGCGTGGCGGAGGCGGGGTACCTGCTCGCGGACGTGGCCGCGGAGCTGTCGTCGTACATGGAGGACCTGCAGGCCGACCCGTTGCGGCTCGAGGCCGTGCAGCAGCGCCGCGCGGCGCTGGCGCAGCTCACGCGCAGCTACGGCTCCGACGTGGCGCAGGTGCTCGCGTGGGCGGAGGACGCCGGGCGACGGCTCCTCGACCTCGACGGCGGCGACCAGCGGCTCGACGACCTGCGGGCGCGGGTGCACGAGCTCGACGAGGCGGTGGCCGCGCTCGCCGCCGACCTCACGCAGGGCCGGACGGAGGCCGCGAGCCGGCTGGCGGCCGCGGTGTCCGCGGAGCTCTCGGGACTCGCGATGGCGGGGGCCGAGCTGCAGGTGACCGTCGAACCCGCCGAGCCCGGGCCGTACGGCGCGGACCGGGTCGAGATGCTGCTCGTCCCGCACGCGGGTGCGCCCGCGCGGCCGCTCGGCAAGGGCGCGTCCGGCGGTGAGCTCTCGCGCGTCATGCTCGCGATCGAGGTCACGCTCGCGACGGCCCCCGACTCGGGCGCCGCACGACCCGGGACGTTCGTGTTCGACGAGGTCGACGCGGGTGTCGGCGGGCGCGCGGCGATCGAGGTCGGCCGGCGGCTCGCGGACGTCGCGCGGTCCGCCCAGGTGCTCGTCGTCACGCACCTCGCGCAGGTCGCCGCGTTCGCGGACCGGCACCTCGTCGTCACCAAGTCGACCGCCGACGGCGTGGACGTCGTCACCGAGTCGGATGTGCGCCTGGTCACAGACGAGGCCCGCGTGCGCGAGCTCGCCCGCATGCTGTCCGGCCAGGACGACTCGGAGGCGGCGCGCACGCACGCAGCCGAGCTCCTGGAGCTCTCGACCGTGGGACGATGAGGCACGATGAGAGCTTCCCTGCGCAGACGGACCCCCGCGCCCGAGGCCGGCGTCATCGCCGGTCCGGCCCGGGTCGACCCTCGGACCAAGGCCCTCACCAAGCGCCTGCGGCCGGGTGACGTCGCCGTCATCGACCACCTCGACCTCGACCGCGTCTCCGCAGAGGCGCTCGTCGCGTGCCAGCCGGCGGCCGTGCTCAACGCCGCGCGGTCGACGTCAGGCCGGTACCCGAACCTCGGGCCCGAGATCCTCGTGTCCGCCGGCGTGCCGCTCGTCGACGACCTCGGCGCGGACGTCATGGCGCTCCCCGAGGGACACCAGCTGCGCGTGGTCGACGGGTGCGTCTACGACGGCGAGACGCTCGTCGCCGAGGGCGTCGAGCAGACGCCGCAGACCGTCGCGGCGACCATGGAAGAGGCCCGCGCCGGGCTGTCCGTCCAGCTCGAGTCGTTCGCGGCGAACACGATGGACTACCTGCGCCGCGAGCGCGAGCTGCTGCTCGACGGCGTCGGCGTGCCGGACATCGACACCGAGATCGACGGCCGTCAGGTGCTGATCGTGGTGCGCGGTTACCACTACAAGGAGGACCTGGTCACCCTCCGCCCGTACATCCGCGAGTACCGGCCCGTGCTCATCGGGGTCGACGGCGGCGCCGACGCGATCCTCGACGCCGGCTGGAAGCCCGACATGATCGTCGGCGACATGGACTCGGTGTCCGACCGCGCGCTGACGTGCGGCGCGGAGGTCGTCGTGCACGCCTACCGCGACGGTCGCGCGCCCGGCCTCGCGCGCGTCGAGCAGCTCGGCGTCCGGCACGTCGTCTTCCCCGCGACGGGGACCAGCGAGGACGTCGCGATGCTGCTCGCCGACGACAAGGGCGCGGAGCTGATCGTCGCCGTCGGCACGCACGCGACGCTCGTCGAGTTCCTCGACAAGGGCCGGTCCGGCATGGCCAGCACGTTCCTCACGCGGCTGCGCGTGGGCGGCAAGCTCGTCGACGCCAAGGGCGTGTCCCGCCTCTACAAGCACCGGATCTCGAACCTCCAGGTCGCGCTGCTCATCCTCGCGGGCCTCTTCGCGCTCGGCGTCGCGCTCGCCTCGACCGCAGCCGGGCAGACGCTGCTCGGCCTCCTCGGCGCGCGCATCGACGACGTCACGTCCTGGATCGGCTCGTTGTTCGGAGGGTCGTCGTGACGCTCCGGCGCGTCCCCGCCCGACCCGCGCCGCGACCCGTGACCCACCCCGCCCCGCTCGCCCGCCGCCTCGCGGCCGCGGCGACGCCTGCCGCCGCCCCCGACGGAGATGCCGCACCGTGATCGACTTCCGCTACCACATCGTCTCGCTGATCTCCGTGTTCCTGGCGCTCGCGGTCGGCATCGCGCTCGGCGCCGGGCCGCTCAAGGAGACCATCGGCGACACGCTCACGGGTCAGGTGCAGCAGCTGCGCACCGAGAAGGACGAGCTGCGGTCGCAGCTGGACAGCGCGTCCGACGACCTCGGCCACGCCGTCACGTACATCGACGCCGCCGGTCCGCGCCTGCTCGAGGGTGCGCTCACCGACCGCCGCGTCGCGGTCGTCGCGCTGGGCGAGGTCGACGAGTCCGTCCGCACCGCGGTCGACGAGCGCTTCGCCCAGGCGGGCGCGACCGTGACCGCGCACGTGACGCTCAACGACGCCTGGACGGACACCGGGCTGGACTCGTTCCGGCAGGCGCTCGGCGGGCAGCTCGTCCAGTACCTCTCGCCCGCACCGGCCGACGGCGCCGGCGTGCAGGAGGAGCTCGCGGCGGCGCTCGTGCAGGGCCTCGTCGCTGCCGACCCGGCGGCGCCCGACACGCTCGCGTCCGACTCCGCCTTCCTGCTCGAGCTCCTGTCGGGCGGCGACTACCCGCTCGTCACGCTCCAGGACCCGGTGGAGGTGCCGGCCGACGCGATCGTCGTCCTCGCGCCGTCCGAGCGGTCCGGCACGTCGGCCTCGGCCGACACCGACGAGGTCGAGCAGACGCAGGCGGCGTGGCTCGCGGTGCTCACGGCCGCGCAGGAGCGGTCCGAGGGTGCCGTCCTCGCGGACGGGCCCCGCGGCGACGGCAGCCTGACCGACGCGATCCTCGGCGACGACCAGCTCGCCGGCGCGCTCACCACGGTCTCCGACACGCAGGTCGTCACCGGTCAGGTGTCCACGCCGCTCGCGCTCGCCGTGCGGATCTCCGGCGAGAACGGCCACTACGGCTTCGGTGACGGCGAGACGCCGCTGCCCGACGCGGTGACGCTCACGCCCGTCGATCGCACGCCCGCCAGCGCGGACGCCGGTGCGGGGGCGAGGACCGACGGGACCCAGGGTTGAGCGTGCTGCGGCGAGCCGCCGCGGCCGTCGTCGCCGGAGGCGTGACCGCGGTCGTCCGCGGTGTGCTGGACATGAGCCCTCCGGGCGGCGCGGCGCGCTGGACGCGGACCAACCACCGCGGTGAGCCCGTGAGCATGCTCGAGGGCCCCGCGGTCGCCGCCGGGCTGCTCGCGGGCGGGATCGTCGGGGCGCCGTCCGCGCGCGCCGCGGTCGCGCTCACCGTCGCGACGGGTGCCGGCGCGGCGTTCGGCGTGATCGACGACCTCACCGAGGACACCGAGGTCCGTCGCAAGGGCCTGCGCGGGCACCTCGGTGCGCTGTCGCGGGGCGAGCTCACGACCGGTGGGCTCAAGGTCCTCGGGATCGGCGCGGCGTCGCTCGTCGCCGCCGCGGTCGCGACGCCCGTGCGCGACGCGTCGGGTGCACGCCGTTCCGCGGCCGGCTGGGCCGTCGACGTGGCCGTCTCGGGTGCGCTCGTCGCCGCGAGCGCGAACCTGCTCAACCTCCTGGACCTGCGCCCGGGCCGTGCGCTCAAGGCGGCGTCGCTCGTCGCGGCACCCCTGGCGGTCGCGGGCGGTGCGGGCGCGGGCGCCGCGGCCGGCGTGCTCGGCACCGCGGGTGCGGCGGGGGAGCAGGACCTCGCGGAGCACGACATGCTCGGCGACGGGGGAGCGAACGCCCTCGGCGCGACGCTCGGCACGGCGCTCGTGCTCGCCGCGCCGCGACCGGTGCGCTGGGCGGCCCTCGGTGTCGTCACCGCGCTCACGCTCGCGAGCGAGAAGGTCAGCTTCACGCAGGTCATCGAGCGCACGCCGGTGCTGCGCGAGATCGACGCGTGGGGACGGCGTCCGGTGGCAGCCACGACCGGTCCTGCGGCGCCCGACGAGGTGCCCGACGCCGAGCCGGCGTCCCCGACCAGCGGCACGGCCGCGGGAGCCGGCCCCGACGGCCGTGACGGGACGGGCGAGGGCGCGGCGTCGTCGACGACCGGACCGCGGTGAGCCCCACCGCTCGCCGCGTCCTGGGCGGGCTCGGCGGTGCCGCGGCGATGATCGCCGCGATCACCGTGCTGAGCCGCGTGCTCGGGTTCGGGCGCTACCTCGTGCAGGCCAGCGCGTTCGGCGTCGGCGCGATCGGCAGCACCTACAACTCCGCCAACCTGCTGCCGAACGTGCTGTTCGAGGCCGCCGCGGGAGGCGCGCTCGCGGGCGCGCTCGTCCCGCTGCTCGCGCTGCCCGTCGCGAAGAACCTCCGCGAGGACGTGGACGCGGTCGCGTCGGCCGCGCTCGGGTGGACGCTCGCGGTGCTCGTGCCGCTCGGGGCGCTGCTCGCGGCGCTCGCGGGACCGATCGCGGCCGTCTGGCCCGACCTCGCCGACCCGCAGCGGGACCTGCTGCGGTACTTCGTCACCGTCTTCGCGGTCCAGGTGCCGCTGTACGGCGTCGCGGTGCTGCTGTACGCGGTGCTGCAGGCGCACAAGCGGTTCTTCTGGCCCGCGTTCGCCCCCGTGATGTCGTCGGTCGTGGTGATCGCGGTGTACGCGACCTACGGGCACCTCGCCGGGGGCGAGCTGAACGACCCTGGGGCCGCGGGTGACGCCGCCCTCACAGTGCTCGCGTGGGGCACGACGGCGGGCGTCGCGGTCATGGCCCTGCCGATGTTCTGGCCCGTGCACCGGCTCGGTGTCCGCCTGCGGCCGACGCTGCGGTTCCCGCCCGGGGTCGCGCGCCCGTTCGCCGCGCTGGCGTTCGCCGGCGTCGGGTCGCTCGTCGCGCAGCAGCTCACGACCCTCGTCGTCATGCTCGTCGCGTCGTGGCGCGGCGGTGACGGGACGTTCTCGCTCTACGTCTGGTCCCAGCAGGTGTACCTGCTGCCGTACGCCGTGCTCGTCGTCCCGCTCGCGACCTCGACGTTCCCGCGCCTCGCCGCCCGTGCGAAGGACGGCCGCCTCGGCGAGTACGCGACGATGGCGTCCGCCACGACGCGAGCGGTCGTCGCCGCGGCCGGTGTCGGCGCGGCAGCCGTCGCGGCCGCGGCCCCTGCGGTGGCGGACGTGTTCGGGACGATCGGACGGGACCGCTCCGGCATCGGGGCGATGGCGCCGACGATCACGCTGATGATGCCCGGTCTCGTCGGCTTCTCCGTGATGTTCCACGTGTCGCGCGCGCTGTACGCGCTCGAGCGCGGGCGGGCGGCTGTGACGGCCAACGTGATCGGGTGGGCGACCGCCGCCGTCGGGTCGGTCGCGCTCGCCGTGGTGCTCGTGCCCGACGGCAAGGACCTCGCGCGCACGCTCGCGGCCGTCGCGATCGCCGGGAGCGCCGGGATGCTCGTCGGCGGTGTCGCCGCCGTCGTGGCGCTCGCACGGGCCGCCGGCGGGACGTCCGTCGCCGGCCTCGCCCGGACGACCGCCGTCGTCGCCGTGGCCGGCGTCCTCGCGGCGCTCGCGGGTCGGTGGGTCGTCGACACGGTCGGCTCGCTCGTCGGGCACGACGTCTGGGCAGCCGTCGGCGCGGCGGCCGGTGGCGGAGTCGTCGCGCTCGTCGTCCTGGGCGGCGCGCTCGCCGTCCTGGACCGTCGCACGCTCACCGACGTCGTGCGCGTCGAGCGCACCCCCGTCCCCGCGGAGGCCGCCGTGCCGGCCGCTCCCGACCCGACCGACTGA
Organism: Cellulomonas algicola; assembly: GCF_019024305.1. Classification (NCBI taxonomy): domain Bacteria; kingdom Bacillati; phylum Actinomycetota; class Actinomycetes; order Micrococcales; family Cellulomonadaceae; genus Cellulomonas; species Cellulomonas algicola. The sequence goes on from NZ_JAHKSJ010000018.1 coordinate 12,912, forward strand.
CCGACCGACGCCCTGCGTGGCGGGACTCACCCCGCGCGCCTGACCAGACCGACCGTCGCGTCGGGTAGATTGGAAGCCCGTGACAGAGCGCGCGCATCGACTCTCCGGGCGGTCGGACTCCACGACCCGGCACATCTTCGTCACCGGGGGCGTCGCCTCCTCCCTCGGCAAGGGCCTGACGGCATCGAGCCTCGGCCGCCTCCTCCGCTCTCGCGGCCTCCGGGTCACGATGCAGAAGCTCGACCCGTACCTGAACGTCGACCCCGGGACGATGAACCCGTTCCAGCACGGCGAGGTCTTCGTGACCGAGGACGGCGCCGAGACGGACCTCGACGTCGGCCACTACGAGCGGTTCCTCGACGTCGACCTCGTCGGCTCCGCCAACGTGACGACCGGCCAGGTCTACTCGCAGGTGATCGCCAAGGAGCGCCGCGGCGAGTACCTCGGCGACACGGTGCAGGTCATCCCGCACATCACCGACGAGATCAAGACCCGCATGCGCTCGCAGGCGAGCGACGACGTCGACGTGATCATCACCGAGATCGGCGGGACCGTCGGCGACATCGAGTCGCTGCCGTTCCTCGAGGCCGCGCGCCAGGTGCGTCACGACCTCGGCCGCTCCAACGTCTTCTTCCTGCACGTCTCGCTGCTGCCGTACATCGGCCCGTCGGGCGAGCTCAAGACGAAGCCCACCCAGCACTCGGTGGCCGCGCTGCGCAGCATCGGCATCCAGCCGGACGCGATCGTCCTGCGCGCAGACCGCGACGTCCCCGAGGGCACCAAGCGGAAGATCGCGCTGTTCTGCGACGTCGACGTCGAGGGCGTCGTCACCGCGAAGGACGCGCCGAGCATCTACGACATCCCGCGGGTGCTGCACTCCGAGGGGCTCGACGCGTACGTCGTGCAGCGCCTCGGCCTGCCGTTCCGCGACGTCGACTGGTCCGGGTGGGACGAGCTGCTGCACCGCGTGCACCAGCCCGCGCACCAGGTCGAGGTCGCGCTCGTCGGCAAGTACATCGACCTGCCCGACGCGTACCTGTCGGTCACCGAGGCGCTGCGCGCCGGTGGCTTCCACCACGACGCGCGCGTCGTGATCCGGTGGGTCCGGTCCGACGACTGCCAGACCCCCGAGGGTGCCCGGCTCGCGCTCGAGGGCGTGGACGCGGTGCTCGTGCCCGGCGGGTTCGGCGTGCGTGGCATCGAGGGCAAGCTCGGCGCGCTGCGCTGGGCGCGCGAGAACCGGGTGCCGACCCTCGGCATCTGCCTCGGTCTGCAGTGCATGGTCATCGAGTACTCGCGCAACGTGCTGGGCCTCGAGGGTGCGTCGTCGTCCGAGTTCGACGAGAACCCGGCGTACCCCGTCATCGCGACGATGGCCGAGCAGCTCGCGATCGTCGGCGGCGCCGGCGACCTGGGCGGCACCATGCGGCTCGGCTCCTACGAGGCGCGGCTCACGCCCGGCTCGGTCGTCGCGGAGGCGTACGGCAGCGAGACGGTCTCCGAGCGCCACCGGCACCGCTACGAGGTGAACAACGCGTACCGCGACAAGCTCGAGGAGGCCGGGTTCGTCATCTCGGGCGTCTCGCCCGACACGTCGCTGGTCGAGTTCGTGGAGCTCCCGCGCGAGACGCACCCGTACTTCGTCGCGACGCAGGCGCACCCCGAGTTCAAGTCGCGGCCGACGCGCGCGCACCCGCTGTTCGCGGGGCTCGTCGGCGCGGCCCTCGAGCAGCGCACCGACGAGGCCTGATGACAGGCCCGACGGGTCCCGTGGAGGACCGGCACGCACCGCGGCCGGTCGTCTCGCACGAGGTCATCCACCACGGCAAGGTCTGGGACCTCGCGGGGGACGTCGTCGACCTCGGTGACAGCCAGGTGCTGCGCGAGTACGTCGACCACCCCGGCGCGGTCGCAGTCATCGCGCTCGACGACGAGGACCGGGTGCTGCTGCTGTCGCAGTACCGGCACCCCGTGCGGCACGAGCTGTGGGAACCGCCCGCCGGTCTGCTCGACGTCGAGGGTGAGGACCTCGTCGTCGCCGCGGCGCGCGAGCTCGCGGAGGAAGCCGACCTCGTGGCCGGCTCGTGGTGGCGGCTCACGGAGTTCTTCTCGTCACCGGGCGGCTCCGACGAGCGGATCGTCGTGTTCCTCGCGCGGGACCTGTCGCCCGTGCCCGAGGTCGACCGCTATGCGCGGGTCGACGAGGAGGCCGCGATGGTGCCCGTGTGGGTCCCGCTCGACGAGGCCGTGGACGCGGTGCTCGCGGGCCGCCTGCACAGCCCGACGACGGTCTCCGGGGTCCTGGCGGCTGCGGCCGCGCGCGCCCGGGACTGGTCGACGCTCATCGACGCGTCGCCCGCCTGACGCACGACACGAAGCGGCGCCGCCCCCCGACCTCGCGGTTCGGGGGGCGGCGCCGCGTCGTTCCTGGCCGCGTCGTTCCTGTTCAGCGGCTCGCCGACCGGCGGTACTGCAGGTTGGCGAGCGGGATGAACACGAGCAGGAAGATGCCCGCCCAGATGAGCGTGTAGAGCTCGGCGTGCTGCAGGGGCCACGAGTCCGGCGGCGGGACCTGCGGCGGGATGTTGCCGAACAGCTCGCGCGACGCCTGGGTCACGGCGGAGACCGGGTTCCACTCGGCGAACGTCTGCAGCGGCGCCGGCAGCGTGTTCAGGGGCACGAACGTGTTCGCCACGAACGTCAGCGGGAAGATCACGATGAACGTCGCGTTGTTGAACACCTCCACGCTCGGGACGAGCATGCCGAGCCACGCCATCACCCACGAGATCGCGTAGGCGAACACCAGCAGCAGCAGGAACCCGAGGGCCGCCTCCGCGACCGAGCTGTGGATGCCCCAGCCCACGAGGAGCCCCGTGAGGCTCATGACGACGAGCACGAGGACGTTGTTGACGACGTCCGACAGCGTGCGGCCCGTGAGCACGGCGGACGGCGCCATGGGCAGCGAGCGGAAGCGGTCGATGATGCCCTTCTTGATGTCCTCCGCGAGGCCCGCGCCCGTGATGGTGGCGCCGAAGATGACCGTCTGGGCGAAGATCCCCGCCATGAGGAACTCGCGGTACGCGCCGGGGTCCGCGCCGCCGGGGACGTCGATCGCGCCGCCGAACACGTACGCGAACAGCAGCACGAACATGATGGGCGAGAGCGTGGTGAAGACGAGCAGGTCGGGGACCCGCTTGATCTTGATGATGTTCCGCTTGGCGACGACGTAGGCGTCGGACAGCACGATCGGGGTGGCCATCACTCGCCTCCGGAGGTGGGTCGCAGACCGGTCGTGACGCCGGCGGGCGGCTCCTCGTCGGTCGGGCGGCCGTCGCCCTCGTCCTCGGCCGTCCTGCCGGTGAGCGAGAGGAACACGTCGTCGAGGGTCGGGCGCCGCAGGCCCACGTCGTCGAGCGTGACGCCCGCGTCGCCGAGCACCCGCAGCGACTCGGTCAGGGTGCTCGGGCCGCCGTCGACGGGCATGAGCAACGAGCGGCGGCCGTGGTCGAGCGTCGCCGCGCCGACGCCGAGCGGCTCGAGCAGGCGTCGCGCGTCGTCGAGCCGGGCGGGGTCGCGCACCGTGAGCTCGAGGCGCTCGCCGCCGACCTGCAGCTTGAGCTCGTCCGACGTGCCCTGCGCGATGATGCGGCCGTGGTCGATGACCACGATCTCGTCCGCGAGCAGGTCGGCCTCCTCCAGGTACTGCGTCGTGAGCAGCAGCGTCGTGCCGCCCGCGACGAGGTCCTGGATGACCTCCCACATGTCGGCGCGGCCCCGCGGGTCGAGGCCCGTCGTGGGCTCGTCGAGGAAGATCACCGGCGGGTCGGCCACGAGCGCGCCCGCGAGGTCGAGGCGTCGCCGCATGCCGCCGGAGTACGTCTTCGACGGGCGGTCGGCGGCGTCCTCCAGCCGGAACGCGGCCAGGAGCTCACGCGCACGTGCCTGCGACCTCTTCGCGCCCAGGTGGTAGAGGCGGCCGATCATGTCGAGGTTCTCGAAGCCCGTGAGGTACTCGTCGACCGCCGCGTACTGGCCGGACAGGCCGATGCGGCGACGCACCTCGCGCGGGTGGGTCCGCACGTCCACGCCCGCGACGGTCGCGGAGCCCGCGTCGGGCTGCAGCAGCGTCGCGAGGATGCGGACGATGGTGGTCTTGCCCGCCCCGTTGGGGCCGAGCAGACCGAGCACCGAGCCGGTCGGCACGGTGAGGTCGACGCCGTCGAGCGCCGTGACGTCCTTGTACCGCTTCACCAGGCCGGTGGCGGTGATCGCGTCGGTCATGGCACAGCAGCGTAGGTACCACCGCCCACATTCGTCCCGGTTCCTCCTGCTCGTGCCGGTGAGGGCGGTGCGGACCGCCGCCGCGGGCAGGGCGACGCCACGCAGCAGCGCGTGCCGGACGGCCCGGGTGCCGCCGGACCGTCCGGGCAGGTCACGTCGTCGCGCCGCGACGGACGCGCGCACGCGCGGACCTAGAGTGGTCCGGTGCCCGCAGTCGTCGCCTCCGTGCTGGGCCCCGTGCTCGTGGCCGCCGGCGACCGGTCCGTCTCGCCGGGCGGGCCGCGCGCCCGCGCGCTCGTGGTCGCCCTCGCGCTCGCCGACGGCGCGACGGTGCCGTGGCGCGCGCTCGCGGACGAGCTGTGGCCCGACGACCCGCCGGCCGACCCGCGAGGGGCGCTCCAGACCGTCGTCTCGCGCACGCGTGCCGCGGCGAGCCCGCAGGTCGTCGAGTCGCAGGACGGCGGGTACCGGCTCGGCGGACCGTCGGACCTGTCGGTCGTCCGCCAGGCGTCCGCCGACGCCCGTGCCCTGCTCGTGCGCGACCCGGACGCGGCGCTCGCGCAGGCGCGCGAGGCCGCGGCCCTGTGGCGCGGCTCGGCGGGGCCGGACGTCGCGGACGCCGCGCCGGGCCTCGCGGACGCGCTGACCGCGGCCGCCCGTTCCGCCCGGGACGCGCTCACGGCCGTCGAGGTGGAGGCCCTGCTCGCGCTCGGCCGGCCGGACGAGGCGCTGGAGCTCGCCGTCGGGGCGGCCAGGGCGGCACCCGCCGACGAGGACGCGCAGCTGCGGCTCATGCGGGTCCAGGCGGCGGCGGGACGGACCACCGACGCCCTGCGCACGTTCGCGCGGGTCCGTGACGTGCTCGCCGACGAGCTCGGCGCCGATCCGCGGCCGGACCTGGTCGCGCTCAACGAGCAGCTGCTCGCGCGGTCCACCGACGCGTCGCCGGGACGGACGGCGGCGGCGAGGCGGACCGTGGGCGACGCCGCGACGAGCGCGCACCGGCGCACGCCCGTCCGGCACCCGGTCGGCCTGCGCGCCGCGCGGCACGCGCTGCTGGGACGCGCCCGCGACCTGGCCGCCGTCGACGCCGCGTGGGCCGACGCCCGCCTCGTCACCGTGCTCGGCACGGGCGGGCTGGGCAAGACGACGCTCGTGCAGGAGGTCGGCCGGCGCGCGCAGGACGACGCGTGGGTCGTCGTCGTCGAGCTCGCGGGCGTGCGCTCGGACGCCGACGTGGAGACCGCGATCGCGTCGGCGCTCGGCCTCGCGCACGCGCGCAGCGCGCGGCTGGGCGACCGGCTCCCCGCGACGACCGACGCGACCGGCCGGATCGCCGAGCGGTTGGGCGAGGTCCCGACCCTGCTCGTGCTCGACAACTGCGAGCACGTCGTCGCGGGGGCCGCGCAGTGCGCGGACGCGCTGCTGGCCGCCGTGCCGGGCCTCCGGGTCCTCACCACGAGCCGTACGCCGTTGCTCGTGGCAGGCGAGCGCGTGCACCCGCTCGCGCCGCTGCCGGTCGACGGCGGTCACGGCGCCGCCGTCGAGCTGTTCCGCGAGCGGGCGCGCGCCGCCCGGCCCGGGGTCGCCCTGCCGCTCGAGGTGGTCGCGCGCATCGCGACGCGGCTCGACGGGCTGCCGCTCGCGATCGAGCTCGCCGCCGCGCGCGTGCGCACCATGACGGTCGAGGAGGTGGAGCGTCGCCTCGACGCCCGGTTCGCGCTGCTGCGGTCCGGGGACCGGCTGGCGCCCGACCGCCACCGCACGCTGGAGGCCGTCATCGACTGGAGCTGGCACCTGCTGGGCGACGACGAGCAGCGCGTGCTGCGCCGTCTGTCCGTGCTGCCCGACGGGTTCGACCTCGACGCGGCCGCGGCGCTCGGCCGGCTGACGACCGCGCCCGCCGTCACCGGGGACGGGGCCGTCGCCACGGACGGAGCCGGCACCGACGACGCCTGGGACGTGCTCGACGCCCTCGACGGTCTCGTGCTGCAGTCCCTGTGCAGCGTCGTGGAGGACCGCGGCGAGGGCGACGACGAGCCGGTCGTCCGGTACCGCATGCTGGAGACGGTCCGCGAGTTCGGCCACCTGCGCCTGACCGAGGCGGGCGAGCACGACGCCGCCCTCGACGCGATGCTCGCGTGGGCGCTCGCGTTCGCCGACCGCTGGGCACCCGCGCTCGTCGACGGCGACCAGCCCGCGGCGATGCGCGCGCTGCGCCGCGAGCAGGACAACCTGCTGCTCGCGTTCCGCACGGCACTGGACCGCGGCCTGACGGGCGAGGCGTACGCGCTGTACGTCGCGCTCACCGGGTACTGGAGCCTGCGCGGGGCGCACGAGCAGGTCTTCGGCCTCGGCATCGACCTGCTGGCGGGCACGCACGGGTGGCGGGTCGCGCCACGGCACGCGGACGCGGCGGCGCTCGCGCTCACGGAGCTCGCCGCGATGGGCATCTTCGGGGACGCGGGGAGCACCGCGCGTGCGCTCGCGCGCCTGCGGCTGGTCGTGCGGGAGCTCGGGTCGCACCTCGGCCCCCGGACGCGCGCGTTCGCGGGGCTCGCGCTCGCGGGGTCGGTCGCCGGGATGGCGCGCGAGCTCGCGGACCTCCGACGGTCGAGCGACACCTACCTGGCGATGCTGGGCCACATGCTCTCGGCGCAGCTCGCGGAGAACTCGGGCCGGCTCGAGGTGGCGCGGCGATGGGTCGAGGAGGCGTACGCGCTGGGCGTCGCCCGGGGCGACGTCTGGGCGGAGGCGAACAACGCGTCGTTCCTCGCGCAGCTCGCGGCCGAGGAAGGGCTCGCGCAGGAGGCGCTGCGATGGGTGTCGGTGGCGCGCACCGGGATGGGCCGCCTGGTCGCCGAGGAGGAGCTGCACCAGGTCGCGTGGCTCGAGCTCGCGGCCTCGGTGGGCGTCGGCGACCTGGCGACGGCGCGGGACCGGTGCGACGCGCTCGCGGAGGTCGCGGCGTCGGGCCGCATGGGCCGCACCACCTGGCAGTCGCCCGAGCTCGTGGCCCTCGAGCGGGCCGGACGGGGTGAGATCGCGGCCGCGGAGGGCGACGTCGCCGCCGCGCTCGACGACCTCCAGGCCGCGTACGACGCGTTCGGGCCCGACGGCGGAGGGGAGCGGACGTCGCCGTGGTTCATCATGATCACGGTCGGCTGGATCGCCCGCCTCGTGCTCGCACCGGAGGCGGTCCGCGCCGCCCGGCCCGCGCCGAGCACGCCAGCGCCGGCCCTCGCGCGGCACGTGCACGAGTGGCAGCGCGTGCGCGCTGCCGACGCCGTCGACCACCCGGTCCTCGGCACCGCGGCCGTCGGTCTCGGCACGGCCGCGTGGGCGGGGTCGGGCGACGCGTCACGGGTCGACGACGGGCTCGAGCTCTTCTTCCTCGCCGAGCTGCTCGGCTCACGCCAGGACCTGCCCATGCTGCACCGCGCACCGCTCGACGCGCGTGCCCGCGAGCTGCTGGGCACGGACCGGACGGACGCCGCACGCGTGCGGGCGCGGGCCGTCGGGCGTCGCCACGCCGCGGCGCGGGCGCTGGCGCTGGTCGACGCCCTCTGGCGCTGAGCGGCACACGCGACGGACGCCCCGGGGAGAGGTCCCCAGGGCGTCCGTCGTCCTGCTCTCAGGCCTTGCGCATGTACGCCCGCACCGCGAGGGGCGCGAAGACCGCGACGACGATCGCGGAGCCCAGCAGCGCCAGGCCCACCTCGTGCGTCACGGTCGCCGTGTTGGCGAGCTCGCGCACGGCCGTGACCAGGTGCGACACCGGGTTCGCCTCGGCGAACACCTGCAGGGGCCGTGGCATCGTCGACGGGTCGACGAACGCGTTCGAGAGGAACGTCAGCGGGAAGAGCACGAGGAACGAGATGCCCTGGACGGACGACGCGGTGCGCCCGACGACCCCGAAGAACGCGAAGATCCAGCTGAGCGACCACGAGCACAGGATCACGAGCAGGCCCGCGAGCACGACGCCGCCGATCCCGCCGCCGGGCCGGTAGCCCATGACGTAGCCCATCGTGAAGGTCAGCGTCGTCGCGATGAGGTACCGGACCGCGTCGGCGACGAGCGCGCCCGCGAGGGGTGCGACGCGCGCGATGGGCAGCGACTTGAACCGGTCGAACACGCCCTTGTCCATGTCCTCGCGGAGCTGGACGCCCGTGACGACCGACGTCGTCAGGACGGTCTGGACGAGGATGCCCGGGATGATGATCGGCAGGTAGTCGCGCACGCTGCCGGAGATCGCGCCGCCGAAGATGTACGTGAACATCAGCGTGAAGATGATCGGCTGCAGCGTCACGTCGAAGAGCTGCTCGGGCGTGCGGCGGACCTTGAGCAGCCCGCGCCACGCCATGGTGAGCGACTGCTTCACCGCGACGGGCCACGAGACGGTGCGCGCGAGGTCGGCGGGGACGCCGGTGGTGGGGGTCAGGGTCGTGGCGCTCATGCGTTCACCGTCGTTCCTGCGGCGTCGGCCGCGTGCTCGGGCGCGGACGCGTCCGCGTCGTCGGACGCCTCGGCCGGGTGGCCGGTGAGCGTGAGGAAGACCTCGTCGAGCGAGGGCTTCTGCATGGACAGCTCGTCGACGGCGAGGCCGCGCTCGCGCAGCAGCACGAGCAGGTCGGTCACCGCGGCGGGGTCGTCCAGCGGGAGGGTGAGGCGCGCGGCCTCGGGGGAGACCGTCGGCTCGACGCGGAACCGGTCGCGGATCGTCGCCGCGGCGGCCAGCACCTGGCCGGGGTCGGCGAGCCGCAGCTGCAGCGACTGCGTCCCGACCGCCGACTTGAGCTCGTCGGCGGTGCCCTCGGCGACGACGCGGCCGCGGTCGATGACCGCGATGCGGTCCGCGAGCTGGTCGGCCTCGTCGAGGTACTGGGTCGTGAGCAGGACCGTCGAACCGGTCGCGACGAGCTCGCGGATCGTGTCCCACATCTGCGCGCGGGTGCGCGGGTCGAGGCCCGTCGTCGGCTCGTCGAGGAAGATGAGCGGCGGCTGCGCGATGAGGCTCGCCGCGAGGTCCAGCCGGCGCCGCATGCCGCCGGAGAAGTTCCGCAGCGGCTTGTTCGCCGCCTCCGTCAGGCCGAACCGCTCCAGCAGGTCCGCGGACTTGGCGCGCGCGGCGGTGCGGGACAGGCCGTGCAGGCGCGAGAAGAGCACGAGGTTCTCGGTCGCGCTCAGCGTCTCGTCGACCGACGCGTACTGGCCCGTGACGCCGATGAGCTGGCGCACGACGTGCGGCTCGCGCGCCACGTCGTGCCCGAAGATGCGGGCCGTGCCGGCGTCGGGGCGCAGGAGCGTGGCGAGCATGCGGATCGTCGTCGTCTTGCCGGCACCGTTCGGGCCGAGCACGCCGTAGACGGTGCCGGTCCGGACGGTGAGGTCGACGCCGTCGACGGCACGCTGCTCGCCGAACGTCTTGACGAGGCCCTCGGCCTCGATGGCCCAGGTGTGGTGGGTCATGGTGTCCTCCCTGGTCGTTGTCGTGACCAGGGTGGACGGACCCCGCTGTCAGCCCGCTGTCAGCGCGTGGCGCCACCGGCGGGCCGCTGTCGGTCCGCTGTCAGACCGCCGTCAGCGGCGCGGCCGCGGGCGCACCGGCGCCCGGGACGACGGGCACCGGCCCGCGCGTGCGGAGCGTGCCGCAGAACGACACGACGCCCGCGGCGAGCAGCGCCGCCCCCACCATGTGCAGGTTGACGAGCGCGATCGGCAGGCCGGTGAAGAGCTGGACGTACCCGATCAGCCCCTGCCCGAGCGTCACGCCGAGCAGCACGAGCCCGACCGTGCGGGGTCGACCGCCGACCTGCGACCGCAGGACCCGCCACAGCATGACGGCGAGGACCGCGACGAAGAGCCACACGGACGCCGCGTGCACGCGAGCCATCGCGTACGGGTCGACCGCGAACCGGTAGCCGACCTCCTCGTCGCCCGAGTGCGGCCCGGCGCCGGTGACGACGACCCCGAGCACGAGGACGACGACGGTGAGCGCGGCGAGCAGCCAGCGCAGGCCGTACGTCGTGCGGTCGACGAGCGGCTCGGGTCGCGCGTCGCCCTCGGCGGACCGCACGAGCAGCCACGTCGACGCGGCGATCAGCGCCATCGAGATGAGCAGGTGGCCGCCGACGATCGCCGGGTGCAGGTCGACGAGCACGGTGATCCCGCCGACGACGGCCTGCACCGCGACCCCGGCGAGCGGCGCGAGGCCGAGCCAGCGGTAGGCGGCCGAGCGGCTCCGGTCGGAGAAGACGAGGAGCGCGACGACGATCGCGAGGATGCCCAGCACGCCGGTGATCGTCCGGTTGCCGAACTCGATGAACGGGTGGATCGACGTGGCCTCGTGGAACCGGGGCGTGAACTCGCCCGGCTCGCACTGCGGCCACGTCGAGCAGCCGAGCCCCGACCCGGTGAGCCGCACGGCGCCGCCGGTGCCGACGATGACGATCTGCCCGATCAGGTTCGCGACGATCGCGGGCCGGGTCCAGCGCGGCCGCAGGCGGTCGAGCAGGGGCGGCCGGACGGGGGCGGTGGCGGGCGTCGTCACGCGTCCCAGGGTAGTTCGGCGCGATGGACGGTCCGACCGTGCGGGGCGCGAGCCGCGTCACACGTCACGACGCCGGCAGCCGGGCGCCCGTCCCTCGCGCGTGCCGGTCGGCCGTCAGTGCCAGCGGAACAGGCGTCCCGCGCCCCAGCCGAGCGCGGCGGTCCAGCCGAGCAGCACGACGACCGACCACGGCGGCAGGACGCCGTGCAGCAGCGTCTCGCGCATGGCCTCGCCGAGCGCGCCCGACGGCAGCAGCAGCGCGACGTGCTGGAGCGGGCCGGGCAGGCTGCTCGCGGGCACGATCACGCCGCCCGCGACCGCGAGCACGAGCAGCGCGAGGTTGGCGACGGCGAGCACGGCCTCGGCGCGCAGCGTGCCGGCGACGAGCATCGCGAGCGACGTGAACGCCGCAGTGCCGAGCACGACGGCGACGGCGGCGAGCGGGATCCCGGCGGGGTCCGGACGCCAGCCGAGCACGACGGCCGCGGCGCCGATGACGAGCACCTGCACGAGCTCGACGACGAGCACGCCGAGCACCTTGCCCGCGAGCAGCCCGCCGCGACCGAGCGGCGTCGTGGACAGCAGCCGCAGCACGCCGTTGCGCCGGTCGAACGACGACGCGATGGCCTGCGACGTGAACGACGTCGTCATGACGGCGAGCGCCAGGACGCCGGGTGCGAGGAAGTCGATGCGGCTCGCGCCGCCGGTGTCGAGCTCGACGAACGTGCCGCGCGTCAGCCCGACGAGCACGAGGACGGGCACGACGACCGTGACGAGCAGCTGCTCGCCGTTGCGCAGGATCGCGCGGGCCTCGAACGACGTCTGCGCGAGGACCCGACGCCACGTGGGGGCGGCTCCGGCGTGCGCGCGGCGGTCGGCGGTGGTCGTCGTCATCGCAGGTCCCGTCCCGTCAGGTCGAGGAAGACGTCCTCGAGCGTCGAGCGGCCCACCGACAGGCGCGTCGCGAGCACGTCGCCCGCGGCGAGCCAGGCCGTGACGGCCGCGACGGTCGCGGGCTCGACCGCGCCGGAGACGACGTACGTGCCGGGCGCGGCCTCGGCGACGGCGAACCCGTCGCCGAGCGCGGTGCGCAGGCCGTCCAGGTCGAGACCGGCGCGCGTCTCCAGGCGGAGCGAGCGGTCGTCCGCCGACGCCAGCAGGTCCGCGACCGACCCCTCGGCGAGGACGCGGCCCTGGTCGACGACGACCACGTGGTCCGCGAGGTCCTCGGCCTCGTCCATGAGGTGGGTCGTGAGCAGCACGGCGACACCCTCGGCCCGCAGCTCGCGCACGAGCTCCCACACGGCGAGCCGTGCCTGCGGGTCCATGCCGGCGCTGGGCTCGTCGAGGAACACGACGTCGGGCCGGCCGACGACCGCGGCGGCGAGCGCGAGACGCTGCCGCTGCCCGCCGGACAGGCGCCGGACCGTGGTGCGCGCGAACGACCCGAGCCCGAGCCGTTCGGTGAGCTCGCCGAGGTCGCGCGGGTCGGCGTACATGCGCGCGACGTGCGCGAGCATGTCGGCGGCGCGGATCGACGTCGGCAGGCCGCCGTCCTGGAGCATGACGCCCACGCGCGGGCGGAGCTCGCGGGCCTGCGTGCGCGGGTCGAGCCCGAGGACGCGCACGGCACCCTCGTCGGGCGTGCGCAGCCCCTCGCAGCACTCGATGGTCGTCGTCTTGCCGGCGCCGTTGGGCCCGAGCACGGCCGTGACCTGGCCGGGGAGCGCGGCGAGGTCGAGCCCGTCGACGACGGCGCGACCGCCGTACCGCTTGACGAGCCCACGGACCTCCAGCGCGGGGGAGTCGGGCACGAGAGGGGAGTCTAGGCGCGCGGTCCGGCCGGCCCGGAGCCTCCGCCCTCCGGGGTGACGTCCGCCACAGCCGGCCTCGCGGGCGTCGCGTCCTCGCCGGTGGGCACCGGCGCCCGTCGCGCGTCGCGACCTGCGGGAAGGTCACCCTTGCTTGCAGGGATGGATTTCGGCAACAAGGATGTTGCCAATATCGCGACCATCCCCCGGTCGTGCCCTCGGTCGGTCCACCCGGTCGCGCGGCGTGGGGGAGGCCCCACGATCCGGGAGGTGACCATGAGCGCGACGCTGCCCGTCGCCGCCGTGAGCACCGCGGCGACGCCCGAGTCCGACGCCGGCACGCGCGAGCGCGTCCTGCGGCTCGTCGCCGCGCAGGGTCCGGTGTCCGCCACCGAGCTCGCCGCCCGGCTCGACCTCACGACCACCGGCATCCGCCGGCACCTCGCGGTGCTCGAGTCCGGCGACCAGATCGCCGTGCACGACGGGGTCGGCCTCGGCCCGGCGCGTCGCGGTCGCCCGGCCCGCCGCTACGTCGTGACCAGCCGCGGCCAGGCCGCGCTCTCGCACCGCTACTCCGAGCTCGCCGCGCAGGCGCTGCGCTTCCTCGCCGAGACGGGCGGCCCCGCCGCGGTCGAGAGCTTCGCCGAGCAGCGCGTCCGTGACCTCGAGCAGCGCCTCGTGGCGGTCGTCGACGCGGCCGGCGAGGACGTCACCGCCCGCGCCCGCTCGCTCGCCGACGGCCTGACCGCCGACGGGTACGCCGCGTCCGCGCGGCCCGTCCCCGGCGCGCGGGCCGTCCAGCTCTGCCAGGGGCACTGCCCCGTCCAGGACGTCGCGCACGAGTTCCCGCAGCTCTGCGAGGCCGAGGCCCGCGCGTTCTCGCGCATCCTCGGCGTCCACGTGCAGCGCCTCGCCACCCTCGCCGGTGGTGGGCACGTCTGCACCACGAACATCCCGACGACCGCACCGACCCCCGCAGCCCCCGTGCTCGCCCCGGAAGGACCGACAGCATGAGTGCACCCACCGAGAACGCGGCAGCCGCCGCGCCCCTCACGCAGGACGAGGCCATCGCCTCGATCGGCAACTACAACTACGGCTGGCACGACACCGACGTGGCCGGCGCCACGGCGAAGCGCGGCCTGTCCGAGGCCGTCGTGCGGGAGATCTCGGCGCTGAAGAACGAGCCCGAGTGGATGCTCAAGACGCGCCTGAAGTCGCTGCGCCTGTTCGAGAAGAAGCCCATGCCGTGGTGGGGCTCCGACCTGTCGGGCATCGACTTCGACAACATCAAGTACTTCGTGCGCTCGACGGAGAAGCAGGCCGCCAGCTGGGAGGACCTGCCCGAGGACATCAAGAACACGTACGACCGCCTCGGCATCCCGGAGGCGGAGAAGCAGCGCCTCGTCGCGGGCGTCGCCGCGCAGTACGAGTCCGAGGTCGTCTACCACCAGATCCAGGAGTCGCTCGAGGAGCAGGGCGTCATCTTCCTCGACACCGACACGGGCCTGCGCGAGCACCCCGAGATCTTCGAGCAGTACTTCGGCTCCGTGATCCCCCCGGGCGACAACAAGTTCGCGTCGCTCAACACCGCCGTGTGGTCGGGCGGGTCGTTCGTCTACGTGCCGCCGGGCGTGCACGTCGAGATCCCGCTGCAGGCCTACTTCCGCATCAACACGGAGAACATGGGCCAGTTCGAGCGGACGCTGATCATCGCCGACGAGGGCTCGTACGTGCACTACGTCGAGGGCTGCACCGCGCCCGTCTACTCATCGGACTCGCTGCACTCCGCGGTCGTCGAGATCATCGTCAAGAAGAACGCCCGCGTGCGGTACACGACGATCCAGAACTGGTCGAACAACGTGTACAACCTCGTCACCAAGCGGGCGACCGCCGCCGAGGGCGCGACCATGGAGTGGGTCGACGGCAACATCGGCTCCAAGGTCACGATGAAGTACCCGGCGATCTACCTCATGGGCGAGCACGCGCGCGGCGAGACGCTGTCGATCGCGTTCGCGGGCGAGGGTCAGCACCAGGACGCGGGCGCCAAGATGGTGCACGCCGCGCCGCACACGTCGTCGTCGATCGTCTCGAAGTCGGTCGCGCGCGGCGGTGGCCGCACGTCCTACCGCGGGCTCGTGCAGGTGCTGGAGGGTGCGAGCCACTCCGCGTCGAACGTGCTCTGCGACGCGCTGCTCGTCGACCAGATCTCGCGCTCCGACACCTACCCGTACGTCGACGTCCGCGAGGACGACGTGTCGATGGGCCACGAGGCCACGGTGTCGCGCGTGAGCGAGGACCAGCTGTTCTACCTGATGTCCCGGGGCATGCCCGAGACCGAGGCGATGGCCATGATCGTGCGCGGGTTCGTCGAGCCCATCGCGCGCGAGCTGCCCATGGAGTACGCCCTCGAGCTCAACCGCCTCATCGAGCTGCAGATGGAAGGGGCCGTCGGCTGATGACGACCACCACGGAGAACCTGTCGACCGACCACTCGCGGGCGGTCGCCGACGGGGCCCACACGCACGGCACCGGGGGCACCCCGGAGGCGTCCCGCGCCGCGCGTCCGACGTCCTTCGACGTCGCCGACTTCGCGGTCCCCACGGGCCGCGAGGAGGAGTGGCGGTTCTCGCCCGTCGACCGCCTCGCGCCGCTGTTCGCCGCGACGAGCGAGGGCGTGCTCACGGGTCACGGCGTGCTGACGACCGTCGTCGAGGCGCCCGAGGTCAGGGTCGAGATCGTCGACCGCGATGACGAGCGCCTCGGCCGCGCGGGCGAGCCCGGCGACCGCACCGCCGCCGTCGCGTGGGCGTCGTTCCCGCGTGCGACCGTCGTGACGGTCCCGCGCGAGAAGGTCGCGTCCACCGTGACGTCGATCAAGATCGAGGGCGTCGAGGGTGCGGGCACGCACGACGCGCCGCTCGAGCCGTCGGCGACGCACCTGCTGGTGCACGCCGAGGCGCTGTCCGAGGGCGTCGTCGTCATCGACCACGTCGGGCACGCGTCGCTCACCGAGACCGTCGAGATCGTCGCGGACGAGGGTGCGCACCTCACCGTCGTCACGGTGCACGACTGGGCCGAGGGCTCGGTCCACGCGTCGTCGCACCGGCTGCGGATCGGTCGCGACGCGACCGTCAAGCACATCGCGGTGACGCTCGGCGGCGACGTCGTGCGCATCACGCCCGACGCCGCGTTCGTCGGCGAGGGGGCGTCGGTCAACCTGCTCGGCCTGTACTTCGCCGACGCGGGCCAGCACCAGGAGCAGCGCCTGTTCGTCGACCACGCGGTCCCCAACTGCGTGAGCCGTGTGACCTACAAGGGCGCGCTGCAGGGCGCGGGCGCGCACACCGTGTGGGTCGGCGACGTGCTGATCCGCGCGGCTGCCGAGGGCACCGACACGTACGAGCTCAACCGCAACCTCGTCCTCACCGACGGGGCGCGCGCGGACTCGGTGCCGAACCTCGAGATCGAGACGGGCGTCATCGAGGGTGCGGGCCACGCGTCCGCGACCGGCCGCTTCGACGACGAGCAGCTCTTCTACCTGCGCGCCCGCGGCATCCCCGAGGCCGACGCGCGTCGGCTCGTCGTGCGCGGCTTCTTCGCGGAGCTGGTCCACGAGATCGGCGTCCCCGCGGTCGAGGAGCGGCTCATCGGTGCGATCGAGAAGGAGCTCGAGGCGTCCATGTCGGCGCTCGACGGGCTCGCCGACCGTCCGCACGTCGACGGTTCCGAGTCGTCCGTCCACACGGAGCGCGCATGACCGCACAGCTCGCCTGCTACGACGAGGACGTGCCGGCCGCCGGCACGCTCCGCGTCGAGCTCGAGGGCGAGTCCGGACCCGTCGAGGTCGCGATCGTCCGCGACGAGGACGGCGAGCTGCACGCCATCAGCGACATCTGCTCGCACGGCGCGGTCTCGCTGTCCGACGGCGAGGTCGAGGACTGCTCGATCGAGTGCTGGCTGCACGGGTCGCGGTTCGACCTGCGCACCGGCAAGCCGCTCGGCCCGCCCGCGGTCCGGCCCGTCCCCGTCTACCCCGTGACCGTCGACGGCCAGCGCGTGCTGGTCGACGTCGACGCCCCCCTCTGACCTAGGAGTACCCCGCATGGCCACCCTGGAGATCCGCGACCTGCACGTCAGCGTCGAGACCAAGGAGGGCGCCAAGCCCATCCTGCGCGGTGTCGACCTGACCGTGAACAGCGGCGAGACGCACGCGATCATGGGCCCCAACGGGTCCGGCAAGTCCACGCTCGCGTACTCGCTCGCGGGCCACCCGAAGTACCAGATCACCTCCGGCACCGTGACGCTCGACGGCGAGGACGTCCTCGCCCTGTCCGTCGACGAGCGCGCCCGCGCGGGCCTGTTCCTCGCGATGCAGTACCCCGTCGAGGTGCCCGGCGTCTCGGTGTCGAACTTCCTGCGCACCGCGAAGACCGCGATCGACGGCGAGGCCCCGCCGCTGCGCACCTGGGTCAAGGACGTCCGCACCGCGATGGACGACCTCCGCATGGACCCGGCGTTCGCGGACCGCTCCGTGAACGAGGGCTTCTCCGGCGGTGAGAAGAAGCGCCACGAGATCCTCCAGATGGAGCTCCTCAAGCCGAAGTTCGCGATCCTCGACGAGACCGACTCGGGCCTCGACGTCGACGCGCTGCGCGTCGTGTCGGAGGGCGTCAACCGCGTCCGCCAGAACCCGGACGTCGGCGTGCTGCTCATCACGCACTACACGCGCATCCTGCGCTACATCCAGCCCGACTTCGTGCACGTCTTCGTCGACGGCAAGGTCGCCGAGGAGGGCGGGCCCGAGCTCGCCGAGCGCCTCGAGAACGAGGGCTACGACCGGTTCCTCACGTCGGCGGTCTGACGACCGACGACCACCGTCCCCGGGAGCGTCCGTGCGACGCCCCCGGGGACTCCTGACCCGGTAGACGCACACACCCACGACGAAGGGCGGACGACGTGACCAGCACGCTCGACACCGCGACCCCGCACGGCGGGGCGCCGGCCGCGGCCGGCACGCTCGGTCCCGCCGAGCTCGCGGCGGTCCGTGCGGACTTCCCGCTGCTCGCGCGCACCCTGCGCGGCGGACGCCCGCTCGTCTACCTCGACTCCGGGGCGACGTCGCAGAAGCCCGAGGTCGTCCTCGACGCCGAGCAGGACTTCTACGTGCAGCGCAACGCCGCCGTGCACCGCGGCGCGCACCAGCTCGCGGAGGAGGCCACGGAGGCGTTCGAGGACGCGCGCGCCCGGGTCGCGTCGTTCGTCGGCGTCTCGCCCGGCGAGCTCGTCTGGACGTCGAACGCGACCGCGGCGATCAACCTCGTCGCGTACGCGATGTCGAACGCGTCGCTGGGCCGCGGCGGCTCGGAGTCGGCGCGCTTCGCGCTCCGTCCGGGCGACGAGATCGTCGTGACCGAGCTCGAGCACCACGCGAACCTCGTGCCGTGGCAGGAGCTCGCCGCGCGGACGGGTGCGACGCTGCGCTGGATCGGTGTCGACGACGACGGGCGGCTGCGCCTCGACGACCTGGCGACGGTCGTGGGGGAGCGGACGCGCGTGCTCGCGTTCACGCACGCGTCGAACGTGACGGGTGCGATCACGCCCGTGCGCGCGTTCGTGGACCGTGCGCGTGCCGTCGGGGCGCTGACGGTGCTCGACGCGTGCCAGTCCGTGCCGCACCTGCCCGTCGACCTGCACGCGCTGGGCGTCGACTTCGCCGCGTTCTCCGGCCACAAGATGCTCGGCCCGACGGGCGTCGGCGCGCTCTACGGGCGGCGTGAGCTGCTCGAGGCCATGCCGCCCGTCACGACCGGCGGGTCGATGGTCGAGGTCGTCACGATGGAGCGCACGACGTACGCGCCGCCGCCGCAGCGGTTCGAGGCCGGCACGCAGATGGTGTCGCAGGCCGTGGGCATGGGCGCCGCCGCGTCCTACCTCGCCGAGCTCGGCATGGACGCCGTCGCCGCGCACGAGGCCCACCTCACGCAGCTGCTGCTCGACGCGGTCGCGTCCGTGCCGGGCGTCCGCGTGATCGGCCCGACCGACGCGCGCGACCGGCTCGCGAACGTGTCGTTCGTCGTCGACGGCGTGCACGCGCACGACGTCGGCCAGGTGCTCGACGACGCCGGCGTCGCCGTCCGCGTCGGGCACCACTGCGCGCAGCCGCTGCACCGCCGGTTCGGCGTCGCCGCGACCGCGCGCGCGTCGGCCGCCGTCTACACGACCGACGAGGAGATCGAGGTGTTCCGGGAAGCACTCGCGGGGGTGCGGACGTTCTTCGGTCTGGAGGACGGGAGCAACGCATGAGCACCTCGATGGAACAGCTGTACCAGCAGGTCATCCTCGACCACGCGAAGCACCCGCACGGGCGGGGCCTCGGCGAGGTCGCGGTGGCCGAGGCCCGCACGGCCCAGTCGCACCAGGTCAACCCGACCTGTGGCGACGAGGTGACCTTGCAGGTCGACGTCGACCTCTCGGGGGTCGTCCGCGACGTGCGCTGGGAGGGGCAGGGCTGCAGCATCTCGCAGGCCTCTGTCTCCGTGCTGCACGACCTCGTCGTCGACCAGGACCTGACGACCGTCGACGACCTCGCGGGCACGTTCCGCGCCCTCATGCAGTCGAAGGGCGCCGGGCTCGGTGACGAGGTGGAGGACAAGCTCGGAGACGCCGCCGCCTTCACGGGCGTCGGCCGCTACTCGGCCCGCGTGAAGTGCGCCCTGCTCGGCTGGGTCGCCCTGAACGACGCACTCATCAAGACCGGCGCGACGCGCACCAAGGAGGACGCATGAGCACCGAGACCAACCCGACCACGGTCGCCGACGTCGAGGAGGCCATGCGGGACGTCATCGACCCCGAGCTCGGCATCAACGTCGTCGACCTCGGCCTCGTCTACGGCGTCGTCATCGACCAGACGAACACCGCCGTGATCGACATGACCCTCACCTCCGCGGCGTGCCCGCTGACCGACGTCATCGAGGACCAGTCCGCGCAGGCGCTCGACGGCATCGTCGACGGCTTCCGCATCAACTGGGTCTGGATGCCGCCGTGGGGCCCGGAGAAGATCACCGACGACGGCCGCGCCCAGATGCGCGCCCTCGGCTTCAACATCTGACCAGTCGAGCAGCACGTCCACGACGACGCCCGCCTCCCGCCGGAGGCCGGGCGTCGTCGTGCGTCTGCCGGGAGCGGCGCCGCGGTCCGTCAGACGCGAGGGACGTCGTTGATCGCGAGCAGGGGAGCGGGCAGCGTCGTCGCACCCGTCATCCAGGGCTCGTGCGCGGGCAGGAGCGCGACCTGCCACGCGCCCGGCGGGATGAGGGGTGACGGCGACGCGAGCCCGACCGGGTCGGCGGCGACGAAGCCGCGGCGGCCGTAGTAGCGGGGGTCGCCCTCGAGGACGACGAGCGGCCATCCCGCGGCCGAGGCACTGTCGAGCGCGGCCGCGACGAGAGCCGTGCCGATACCGCGTCGCTGCGCGGCAGGGGCGACGGAGAGCGGGGAGAGCGTGAGTGCGGGCACGGGCCCCCGCGCCGAGGCGATCGTGACGCGCGTGAGCAGGACGTGGCCGACGATGCCCCCGTCGTCCTCGACCGCGGCGAGCGACAGGCCCTCGACCCACGCCGGGTCGGCGCGCAGCGCGGCGAGCATGGTCAGGACGTGGTCGGCGTGCTCGCCGAACGCGGAGCCGACGACCTCCCGCACGGCATCGACGTCAGCAGGGGTCTCGGAGCGGATCAGCACGCGCGCGACCGTAGCCCGGCGCCGGGCCTGGGCGCAGGTCGACATCAACTGGTCGCTAGGTCGGGAGCGGGGCCGACTCGCGGACCACGAGCCGTGTCGGCAGCAGGAGCGAGCTGGGCGTCTCGCCGTCGACGACCGCGAGGAGGACCCGCGCCATCTCCTGCCCGAGCGAGCGGATCGGCTGCTGGACCGTGGTGAGCGGCGGGTAGGCGAGCTCGGCGATCGGCAGGTCGTCGAAGCCCACGACGGCGACGTCCTCGGGCACGCGTCGTCCGTGCAGCGCGAGGGTCCGGACCGCTCCGACGGCCATGTTGTCGGACGCGACGGCCACGGCGTCGATGTCGGGATCGCGGTCGAGCAGGCGCTCCATCGCGCGCGCGCCGCCCTCCCGCGTGAAGTCGGCGCGCTCGACGAGCGTGGGGTCGAGGTTCGCGACGGACAGGGCGTCGGTGACGCCCTCGAGGCGCGCGACGGCCGCGTGCGAGTCCTCGGGTCCGGCGATCGTGGCGATGCGTCGGCGGCCGAGCCGGACGAGGTGCTCGGCCGCGGTCCGGCCGCCGCCCCTGTTGTCGACGTCGACGAACAGCTCGGGCTGGCCGTGCAGGGGCCGGCCGCCGTACACCGCGGGCAGCCCCGACTCTTCGACCATCCGCTGGAGGGGGTCGTCGCCGCGCAGCGCCATGACCATGACCCCGTCGGCACGGGGGCGTCGCAGCATGCGCCGGACGCGGTCGTGGCCGCGCTCGGGGTGGCACAGGAGGAGCTTGAGGTCGAGCTCGGTGTTCTCGAGCGCCGTCGTGACCCCCACGATCACCTGGCCGATGAACGGGTCCCCGAGGAGGTCCGGGTTGTCGTGCGACGCGGCGAGGACGACGGCGCCGACCTTCTGGCGCGCGAGCGCCTGCGCGGTGACGTTCGGGACGTAGCCCAGCTCGCGCACCGCGCGGTCGACCGCGCGACGCGTCGCGGGGCTGACGTGGACGGCGTTGTTGATGGCGCGCGACGCCGCGGAGCGCGAGACACCGGCGCGTTCGGCCACCTCGTCGAGGGTGGGAGGGCGTCCGGTCCGACCTGTCATGGTTCCCCTCGTCCGCGTGCTGAACCCGCGTGAGGCTACCACCGGGGATGCTGCGGCGGGCAGCGCTCCCGGCGGGATCACGGTGCACGCTCGCTCACTCCTTAGAGCGATGACCTGCCGCTTCGTCTTGACATCGAAAGGCGTCGCCCGGACCATCAAGCGCGGAACTGGAAGCGCGTCCAGTCAGTCGGGGAGCGCCACCGTGACGATGTGGCGCGAGCGGCGAGCGACGTCGACCTTCGTGCGGTGTGTCCGTCTCGGCCGTCGTGGAAGCGCTACCAGTTCTCACTGCCCGCACCACCAGACATCGCGCCCCGACGGCGCCCGCCCTCACCCCTCCGGAGACACCGTGGTCCCCACACCCGCCCCGCGCCCACGCCGGCGCCGCCGGTGGCTGGCCGGCTCGACGTCGGCCGCCCTGCTCGTCGTCGCGGCCGTCGCGTCGACTGCGACCGCCGCCCCCCTGACGGACGAGCACGGCTTCGCCGACGGCGACGCGCAGGGCTGGTTCACCTACGCGAACGCCGGGTCCGTGTCGTCGTCCGTGACCGGCGGGGAGATGTGCGCGGCGGTCGACGGTGGCGTCAACCCCTGGGACATCGCGCTGCAGCACGACGACGTGACGTACGACCGCGACACCACGTACACGGTGTCGTTCGAGGCGCACGCGTCCGCGCCGGTCACCGTCCCGGTGCAGGGTGGGCTCGGGTACCCGGCCGCGTTCGGCCACCAGGTCGTGCTCGACGGCACCGCGACGCCCCAGCACGTCGAGTTCACGTTCACCCCCGCCGACTGGCCCACGCGTCCGGGCACCCCGGGCTCGCCGGTCGCCGACGACTGGACGACCGGGACCGGCCAGGTGTCGTTCCAGCTCGGCGGGCAGGCCGCGCCGTACACGTTCTGCGTCGACGACTTCTCCGTCACGTCGGGCGCCCGCATCGACCACTCGTTCGCGGGCGGCGACCTCGGGGCGTTCTCGCTGTACGACGCCGCCGGTGGCGGGACGGCCCGCGCCGGGGCCGACGGGCTCAGCGCGTGCATCGACCTGCGCGGCGGCTACGCCAACCCGTACGAGGCCGGTCTCGAGCTCAAGCACGTCGAGGTCGTCGAGGGCCGCAGCTACGTCCTCGAGCTCACCGCCTACGCGAGCGACCCGGCGCCCGTCAACGTGCTCGTCGGCCAGTTCGGCGAACCGTGGCACCGCGTGCTCGACGACGACGCGGCACTGACGACGACGCCGACGACCTTCACCTACGCCTTCACGGCCGACGCCTCGTTCAGCGCCGACCCGTCGGCGGCGTACGGCCGCATCCAGCTCGAGCTCGGTCGACGCACGGCGCCGTACACGTTCTGCATCACCGAGCTGTCGTTCGCCGAGACGACGGAGCCGCCGCCGCCGTACGCGCCCGAGACCGGCTCGCGCGTGCGCGTGAACCAGGTCGGGTACCTGACCGACGGGCCCAAGCGCGCGACGCTCGTCACGACGCAGACCGACCCCGTCGACTGGGAGCTCCGCTCCGGCAGCACCGTGGTCGCGTCCGGCACGTCGACGCCGCGCGGCGTCGACCCGACGGCCGGCGTCAACGTGCACGTCGTGGACTTCGGCGACGTCACCACGCCCGGCACCTACACGCTGCGCGCGGACGGCGAGACCAGCCACCCGTTCGTCGTCGGCGACGACCTGTACGACAGCCTGCGCCACGACGCGCTCGACTACTTCTACCCGGTGCGCAGCGGCATCGCGATCGACGGGTCGATCATGGGCGACGGGCGCTACACGCGCCCTGCGGGCCACGTCGGACGGCCGGGTGACGCAGGCGCCAACCAGGGCGACCACGCCGTCCCCTGCATCACGCCGGCAGAGGCGCAGAACCTCTACGGCGACTGGACGTGCGACTACACGCTCGACGTCGTCGGCGGCTGGTACGACGCGGGCGACCACGGCAAGTACGTCGTCAACGGCGGCATCGCCGTCGCGCAGGTCATGAGCACCTACGAGCGTGCCCTGCACGCGCCGACGGGCGACGTCGCGGCCCTCGGGGACGGCTCCCTCGACATCCCGCTCGTCGAGCAGACCAACGGCGTCCCCGACGCGCTGGACGAGGCGCGGTGGGAGCTCGAGTGGATGCTGCGCATGCAGGTCCCGGCCGGGGAGCCGCTCGCCGGCATGGTCCACCACAAGGTGCACGACGTGGACTGGACCGGTCTGCCGCTGCTGCCGTCCGACGACCCGCAGGAGCGCCGGCTGCACCGCCCGTCGACCGCGGCGACGCTGAACCTCGCGGCCGCCGCGGCGCAGGGCGCCCGGCTGTGGGAGCCGTACGACGCCGAGTTCGCCGCCGAGCTGCTCGCCGCCGCCCGCACCGCGTACGCCGCCGCGGTCGCCACGCCCGACCTGTACGCGCCGGCGCCGAACGCCGACCCGAGCCCGGGTGGCGGTCCGTACGACGACACGGACGTGACCGACGAGTTCTACTGGGCGGCTGCGGAGCTGTTCCTCACGACGGGGGAGCCGCAGTTCCGGGACGCGGTGCTCGCGAGCGAGCTCCACACCGCGGACATCTTCACCGCGGGCGGCATGTACTGGGGCGAGACCGCAGCCCTCGGGCGCCTGGACCTCGCCGTCGTGGAGTCCGACATCCCCGGACGGACCGCGATCCGCCAGTCGGTCGTGGACGGTGCGGAGACGTACCTCGAGCGGCAGGCGGCCGAGCCGTTCGGCACCGCGTACAGCGGCGACGACGACGGCGTGTACGAGTGGGGGTCGAACTCCGCGGTCCTCAACAACCAGGTGGTCCTCGGCACCGCGTTCGACCTCACGGGCGACCAGCGGTTCGCGGACGCCGTGCTCGAGTCGATGGACTACCTGCTCGGCCGCAACGCGCTCAACATCTCGTACGTCACGGGCTACGGCGACGTGTTCTCCGACGACCAGCACAGCCGGTGGTTCGCGCACTCGCTCACCGACGCGCTGCCCAACCCGCCGGTCGGGTCGGTGTCGGGCGGGCCGAACTCGGACGTCGGCACGTGGGACCCGGTCATCAGCGGTCTCTACGGCCCCGACCACATGTGCGCACCGCAGCTCTGCTACGTCGACGACATCCAGTCGTGGTCGACCAACGAGATCACCGTGAACTGGAACTCGGCCCTGTCGTGGGTGGCGTCGTTCGTCGCCGACCAGCGCGGCGGAGCGTCGGCCGCGGGCACGGTCGCGTGGGTCCGTACCGGACCTGCGGACGTCACGGTCGCCGACGGCGCGCAGGCCCGCTTCACCGTCGCCGCGTCGGGCTCGCCGACCCCGACCGTGCAGTGGCAGCGGCTCGTCGACGGGACGTGGACCGACGTGCCGGGGGCGACGGAGGCGACGCTCGCGTTCACGGCGCGCACCGCCGACTCGGGGGCGCGGTTCCGGGCGTACGTGGCGAACTCCTTCGGTGGCGCCTACTCCGACCCGGCGACCCTCACGGTGGCCGCGCCCGGCGCACCGGGCGGCGGGGCGGGGGGCACCTCGAGCGGCGTCGCCCCGGCGGCGGCCCGTCCGGGTCCCCTCGCCGTCACGGGCGCCGACCCGTGGGCGCTCCTCGGCATCGGGCTGCTGCTCGTCGCCGCAGGCGCGGGTGCGGTCGTCCTGACCCGGAGAGCGCGCACGACCGGCTGACGACCTGCGTGCCGGTCGGCACCTGTGGGACCACGTCGCTCCCGTGACCTCAGTGCCGCGGGAGCGACGTGCGTCGGCCGCTCTGGACGCAGCCGCGTCGCAGGGGGTCACCTCAGGTGCCAGACGCGTCGCAGGGCGGGGTCACCTCAGGTGCCAGACGCGTCGGAGCGCGTGGGTCACCGCGGGCGGCCGATGCGTCAGCAGCGCACCACCGCCCCGCGGGGCGCGGGTGTCAGAGCTCGTCGGTCGCGAAGGTGTCGCACGCGGCGAGGGTGCCCTGCTCGTAGCCGGTGGTGAACCAGCGCTGACGCTGCTCGGACGAGCCGTGGGTCCACGAGTCGGGGTTCACGCCGCCGCCGGACTGCTGCTGGATGTGGTCGTCGCCGACGGCCTCCGCGGCGGACAGCGCCTGCTGGAGCTGCTCGGCGGTGATCGGCTCGAGGAACGTCACGCCGGTGTCCGGGTCGACCTCGGTCGCAGCGCTGCCGACCCACATGCCCGCGTAGCAGTCGGCCTGGAGCTCGACGCGCACGGAGTCGGACTCCGCGCCGGTGCCCTGCCGCTGCGCGCGGTCCATGACGCCGGTGAGGTTCTGGACGTGGTGCCCGTACTCGTGCGCCGTCACGTACATCTCCGCGAGCGGGCCGTCCTCGGCGCCGAACTGGCTCTGCAGGAGGTCGTAGAAGCCGAGGTCGAGGTAGATGGTCTGGTCGGGAGGGCAGTAGAACGGCCCGGTCGACGCCGATGCGGCGCCGCAGCCCGTCGTGGTCTGACCCTCGAACGCCTCGGCGGCGGGCTGCGCGAACTGCGCGCCCTGCGCGGGGAGCTCGTCCGCCCAGTAGGCGTCGAGCGCCTGGAGCGTCGCGGAGAGGCGGCAGTCGCGCTGCTCGTTGGCCTGCTCCGCGGTGCAGTCGCCGACGACGCCCTGCTCCGCCTGCTGGCCGCTGCCGCCGGCCGCGCCCTGCAGGACGTTCGCGAGGTCGCCGTTGCCCGACTGGTTGAGGAAGATCGCGAGCACGGCGACGACGAGCGCGCCGATCCCGCCGCCCACGGCGACCTTGCCGCCGCGGCTCGTGCGCACGCGACCGCCCTCGAACTGACCACCCTCACCGAACGTCACGGAGGGGAACTTAACGCCGCGTCCCTCGGTCCGCGCGTCGGGACGGCGGCGCCACCCGTTCGTGCACGTCGGGCACCCGGGGCCGAGCAGGCGTCAGTCGTCGGCGAGACCGCGCGCGGCGAGCGCGTCGCCCGTCGCGCGCGCGTGCGCGACCATCCGGACCGCCGCGGGTACGACGAGCGCACGGGGGTCGCGGTCGAGCCCGCGGGCTCGGGCGGCGGCGCGGACGTCGAGCGAGGACTGCGCGAGCACCGGGATCGTGCGCAGGAACAGGCCGACGGCGAGCGCGGCGGTCTCGGGGTGCAGCCCGACGTGCCGCAGGGGCCGCGTCACGCGCGCGAGGACGTCGAGCAGCGCGTCGGACCGGGTGGTCGCGGTGACGACCGTCCCGAGGACGACGAGCGCGAGCAGCTCGGCCGCGACCTCGACACCGACCTCCCAGCCGCGCGACCACGTCTGGTAGAGACCGAGGACCAGGGCGAGGACGGTGACGGGCAGCAGGCCGCGGGTCGTGCGGTGCAGCGGGACGCGTGCGACGAGCAGCACGCCGACCGCGACGACGAGGGCGCCGACGGCCGAGCGTGGGCCGTCGAGCAGCAGCACCGCGACGCCGGCCAGGGCGAGGCCGGCGAGCTTCGCGCCCGCAGGCAGGCGGTGCACGACCGTCGTGCCGGGGTGGTAGAGGCCCAGCGGACCGGCCCAGGGTGGACGGAGCGGGCCCCGCTCGCGGCGCGTCACGGCACGCCCGCCTGACCCATGAGCGCCTCGTAGTGCGCGACGGCCTCGTGCGGGTCGCCGTCGTGCACGACGAGCCCGTCGTCGACGACGAGGACGCGGTCGGCACGGCGGGCGGCGTCGAGGTCGTGCGTGACGACGACGACCTGCTGGTCGAGGTCGGCGAGCAGGTCGTCCACGACGCGTCGCCAGCGCAGGTCGAGCAGCGTCGTCGGCTCGTCGCACACCAGGACCGCGGGCTCGACGGCCAGCACGGCCGCGATCGCGAGCAGCTGACGCTGGCCACCGGACAGCGCGTGCACGGACACGTCCGCCCGCTCGCCGAGCCCGAACCGACGCAGCGCGGCCCGCGCGGCCTCGAGTCGCTCCACCTTGTCGGGGAACCGCCGCCGCAACGACAGCGCGACGTCCTCGAGCGGTGTCGGCAGGACGATCTGCGCGTTGGGGTCGGTGAACACGAACCCGACGCGCTGCCGCACCGCGGCACCGTCGGCGGCCGTGTCGAGCCCGTCGACGCGCACCGTCCCGCTCGACGGCAGCACGAGCCCGTTGAGCAGCCGCGCGAGCGTCGACTTGCCCGAGCCGTTGGCCCCGACGACGGCGATCCGGCGCTCGGCGAGCCGCAGCGTCACCGGCCCGAGCAGCCGCACGACGCGGTCGGCTCCACCGGCCGGGTCGGGGCTCCAGGCGGTGACGACGACGTCGTCGAGCTCGATCATCCGGTGCCTGCCGTCAGCGGCGCGAGCGCAGGAGGTCGGGGAACGCGCGGAACACGGCGAGCGCGACCGCCGCCGCGAGCAGGTTCTTCACGAGGTCGCCGGGCCAGTACACGACGTCGATCGCGAAGGCCTCGCCGAAGGAGACGCCCAGCCGGGCCATGAGGCCCACGATGCCCGCGGGGTGGATGGTGAGGAAGCTCGCACCGAGACCGGCCCCGACGAGCGCCAGGTAGCGCAGGGCACCCGTGAGGCGCAGCGCACGTCCGGCGAGGAGGCCCGCGACGGCCGCGGCGAACGGGAATGCGAGCAGGTAGCCGACGGACGGCTTGGTCAGCACGACGAGGCCGCCGGTGCCGTCCGCGAACACGGGCACGCCCGCGAGGCCGACGACCAGGTACAGGAGGACGGCGAGCGCGCCGCGCCGCCAGCCCAGCACGAGGCCGGCGAGCACCACGCCGAACGTCTGCAGCGTGATCGGCACGCCGGACGGCGTCGGGATGCCCGGGAGGATCGCGCACACCGCGATGAACGCCGCGAACGTCGAGACGAGCGCGACGTCCGTGGCGACGCTGGAGCGGACGACGGGTGCGGGATGGACGGCCGCCGCGGCGGCGGAGTCGGTCGACAGGTGCTTCTCGGGCGCGTCGGTCATGGGTCCCCCAGGGGCCTCGTGGCGTCGTGGCGTCGGAAATCAGCGCGGATCGTCACGCTAGCGGCTAGGTAGAATCGGGGTCCTTCGCGTCCGTGGCCAACGCCGGGACGCATTTCTCGGAGGAAACCACCACGTGATCACCGCTCAGGCCGTCGAGCTGCGCGTCGGCGCCCGTGTGCTGCTCGAGCCGACGACCTTCCGCATCGCCTCCGGCGACCGCATCGGGCTCGTCGGACGCAACGGCGCCGGCAAGACGACCCTCACCCGCACGCTGTCGGGGGAGACCCAGCCGACGGGCGGCACGATCTCCCGCTCGGGCGACATCGGCTACCTCCCGCAGGACCCGAGCCACGGCGACCTGGCGCAGCTCGCGATGGACCGCGTGCTGTCGGCCCGGGGCCTCGACGAGATCGTCAGCGCGATGCGCGTGACCGAGGGCGCGATGGCCGCTGCGGACGACGACGTGCGCGAGACGGCGATGGCCCGGTACGCGCGCCTCGAGGCCCGCTTCACCGCGGCCGGCGGCTACGCGGCCGAGAGCGAGGCGCACCGCATCACGTCCAACCTCGGGCTCGACGACCGCGTGCTCGCGCAGCCCATGGGGACGCTGTCCGGCGGTCAGCGGCGACGGGTCGAGCTCGCGCGGATCCTGTTCTCGGGCGTCGACACGCTCCTGCTCGACGAGCCGACGAACCACCTCGACGCCGACTCGATCACGTGGCTGCGCGACTACCTCAAGCAGTACTCGGGCGGCTTCGTCGTCATCTCGCACGACGTCGAGCTGCTCCGGGCGACCGTCAACAAGGTCTTCCACCTCGACGCGAACCGGTCGCAGCTCGACCAGTACAACCTCGGCTGGGACGCGTACCTGCAGCAGCGCGAGACCGACGAGAAGCGCCGCCGTCGCGAGCGCGCGAACGCCGAGAAGAAGGCGTCGGTGCTCCTCGCGCAGGCGGACAAGATGCGCGCGAAGGCCACGAAGGCCGTCGCGGCGCAGAACATGGCGCGGCGCGCCGAGCGCATGCTGTCCGGGCTCGAGGAGGTGCGCGCCCAGGACAAGGTCGCGCGCCTGCGGTTCCCCGACCCGGCGCCCTGCGGTCGCACGCCCATCACGGCCGAAGGGCTGTCGAAGTCGTACGGCTCGCTCGAGGTGTTCACCGACGTGGACCTCGCGATCGACCGCGGCTCGAAGGTCGTCGTGCTGGGCCTCAACGGCGCGGGCAAGACGACGCTGCTGCGCATCCTCGGCGGCATCGAGGCGTCCGACACGGGTGAGGTGAAGCCCGGGCACGGGCTCAAGCTCGGGTACTACGCGCAGGAGCACGAGACCCTCGACCTCGACCGCACCGTCGTCGAGAACCTGCGCACCGCGGCACCCGACCTCACCGACACGCAGGTCCGCTCGGTGCTCGGGTCCTTCCTGTTCTCGGGCGACGACGCCGACAAGCCGGCGCGCGTCCTGTCGGGCGGGGAGAAGACGCGTCTCGCGCTCGCGACGCTCGTCGTCTCGTCGGCGAACGTGCTGCTGCTCGACGAGCCCACGAACAACCTTGACCCCGCGTCGCGCGAGGAGATCCTCGCGGCGCTGCGCACCTACAAGGGCGCGGTCGTGCTGGTCTCCCACGACGAGGGCGCCGTGGCCGCGCTCGACCCCGAGCGCGTGCTGCTGCTGCCCGACGGCGCCGAGGACCTGTGGGGTCCGGACTACCTGGACCTCATCGCGCTGGCCTGACCGGCCCGTCGCGGCCGTCGGTCCCGCCGCGCGCGGCGAGCTGCGCATCGATGAGCGCGTCCTCCTCGTCCTCGGCGCGGCCGCCGCGTCGGCGGGGTGCCGGTCGGACGGGTGCGCGGCCGGCCGGTGCGGCACCGGCACCGGGGCGGACGGACCGTCGGTCCGTGTCCTCCGACGCGCCGTCGCCCGGGGGAGCCGTGCTCGGCTCGCCGCCGGAGACGCCGTCGCCGGTCGCGGCCTCCGTCAGGAGGGCCGCCTCGCGGCGCGCGACGACCACCGACCCGCCGAGGATCAGCAGCGCGAACGCCCACCACTGGAACGCGTACGACAGGTGCGAGCCCGGGTCGGTGCTCGGCGGCGGAAGGGTGCCGGGCACCTGGGCGGGTGCCGGGTCCTCCGCCAGCCGCTGCGCGTAGGCGGCGTAGGGGACCGCGTCCAGCCTGCCCGCCGCGAGGACCTGCGACGACGCGACCGCCTGCACCTGGCCCGGCGGAGCCGTGCGGGTCGTCTCGCGCTCGTCGAGCCGCAGGCGCGCGGTGAGCGTCACGGTGCCGGTCGGGGGAGCGGGCACGTCGACGGCGGCGCTCGCGTCCTCCCCGGTCGGCACCCAGCCGCGGTCGACGACGAGGACCCCTCCCGCGCCCGTCGGGTCGTCCGCGGTGCCCGCGGAGGCGTCCGACACCACGAACGGGACGAGCACGTGGTACGCCGGGTGACCGTCGACCGGGCGGTTGCGCAGCAGGACGGTCGCGTCGGAGTCGTACCGCCCGACGACCTCGACGGTGCGCCACTCGTCGGCCTTCCCGAGCGTCTCGTCCGTCGAGGCGAGCACGTCGTCGAGCGGCACGGGGTCGGCGGCGTAGTTGGTCGTCACGACCGCGATCGCCGCGTCACGCCACACGTGCCGGTTCCACTGCCACCGGCCCAGGAACACGCACGCGGTCGCGAGGACGATCCCGACGCAGACGATCCCGACGGCCCGGCGAGCGGCCGCACTCACGACGGCGCCACCCGGTCGAGGTCGCCGGCGGGGACGACGTCACGCAGGAAGCCGCGCACGTCGAGGTACTGCGACAGGTGCTCGCGGTGCTCGTCGCACGCGAGCCACACCTTGCGGCGCTCGGGCGTGTGCAGCTTCGGGTTGTTCCACAGCAGGCCCCACGCGGCGTCGGCGCGGCACCTGCGGGCCGAGCAGACGAGCTCGTCGACGGCGTCGGGCACGCCGCCCAGCAGGCTCACGTGCCGCCCCCGACCTGGTGGTGCGGACCCGAGCCCGGCCCGATCTCGCGGTACTGCATGAACGACGCGTCGTCCGTGTCGCGCCGCTCGCGCCCCGCGTTGGCGAACAGGACCGCGACGTACGGCAGCACGACGGCCGCGATCAGCAGGATGATCGGCACCACGACCGGCAGGTGCCCCCAGGTGAAGAAGGCGGCCGCGAAGCACACCATGCGGACGCCCATCTGGGCGAGGTAGCGGCGCTGCCGGCGGGCCATGTCGTCGGCCAGGGACTCGGGCGCGGACGTGATGCGCTGGACGTCGTCGCCCGGCGCGTCGTGCGCTCTGGGGGTCCTGCGGCTGCTCACCACCTGATGGTAGTCCGGTCGACGGACACCTACCGTCGGGGGCCGCCGTTGTCCGGTTCCCACAACATGCCGGGGTGTTCCTGTGCCGGGCCGGACCGGCGTCGCTCCGGGGACGTCGGATAGCGTCGGGTTCCGTGCCTGAGACTTCCGACAACGCCACGCCTCCCACGCGGTCCGAGCACCGCCCGCGCAGCGTCCTCGTGACCGGCGCGAACCGCGGCATCGGCCGCTCCATCGCGGAGCGCTTCGTGGCGGCCGGCGACAAGGTCGCGACGATCTACCGCTCGGGCGACCTGCCCGACGGCGTGCTGGGTGCGGTGGCCGACGTGCGGGACACCGTCGCGGTCGACGCGGCGTTCACCGAGATCGAGGCCGCGCACGGCCCGGTCGAGGTCGTCGTCGCGAACGCGGGCGTCACGCGCGACCAGCTGCTGCTGCGCATGACCGACGAGGAGTTCACCGACGTCCTCGACGTCAACCTCACGGGCGCGTTCCGCGTCGTGCGGCGCGCGTCCAAGGGCATGATCCGGCTGCGTCGCGGCCGCATCGTGCTCATCTCGTCGGTCGTCGGTCTGTACGGCGGGCCCGGCCAGGTGAACTACTCCGCGTCGAAGGCGGCGCTCGTCGGCATGGCGCGGTCGATCACGCGCGAGCTGGGCGGTCGCGGCATCACCGCGAACGTCGTCGCGCCCGGCTTCATCGACACCGACATGACGCGCGCGCTGCCCGAGGACCGCCAGAAGGCCTACCTCGCGACGATCCCCGCCGGGCGCTTCGCGCAGCCCGAGGAGGTCGCCGCGGCCGTCGAGTTCGTCGCCTCCGACGCCGCCGGCTACATCTCGGGCGCCGTGATCCCCGTCGACGGCGGCCTCGGCATGGGTCACTGACCCCCCACGACCTTTCCCCACGCACCGCAACAGGACGGAACTCCCATGGGTCTGCTCGACGGCAAGAAGCTCCTCGTCACCGGCGTCCTCACCGACGGCTCGATCGCGTTCCACGTCGCGCGCCTCGCGCAGGAGCAGGGCGCGCAGGTCGTGCTCACCTCGTTCGGCCGGCAGTTCCGGCTGACCCAGGCCATCGCCCGGCGCCTGCCCGTCGAGGCGCAGGTCCTGCAGCTCGACGCGACGTCGCAGGAGGACCTCGACGCGCTCGCGGACCGCGTGCGTGCGGCCGGGCTCGACAGCCTCGACGGGGTCGTGCACTCCATCGGCTTCGCGCCGCAGTCCGTCATGGGCGGCAACTTCCTCGCGGGCGAGTGGGACGACGTCGCGACCGCGCTGCACGTCAGCGCGTACTCGCTGAAGTCGCTCGCCGTCGCCGCGCAGCCGCTCCTGGCCCGCGGCTCGGCCGTCGTCGGCCTCACGTTCGACGCGCGGTACGCGTGGCCGGTCTACGACTGGATGGGTGTCGCCAAGGCCGCCTTCGAGTCGACCGCCCGGTACCTCGCGCGCGACCTCGGCCCGCACGGCGTGCGCGTCAACC
The DNA here is from genome assembly GCF_019024305.1 of Cellulomonas algicola. Lineage (NCBI taxonomy): Bacteria > Bacillati > Actinomycetota > Actinomycetes > Micrococcales > Cellulomonadaceae > Cellulomonas > Cellulomonas algicola. The sequence continues at coordinate 46,056 of NZ_JAHKSJ010000018.1, forward strand.
TCGTGTCCGCGGGCCCGATCCGCACGACGGCCGCGAAGTCGATCCCGGGCTTCGAGGCCATGGAGGGCGGCTGGCCCGACCGTGCGCCGCTCGGCTGGGACGTCTCCGACCCCGAGCCCACGGCCCGCGCCGTCGCCGCGCTCCTGTCCGACTGGTTCCCGGCGACGACCGGGGAGATCGTGCACGTCGACGGCGGCGTGCACGCGATGGGCCTGTGATGGGACGCTGAGCCGGTGACGTCCGACTCCACCCACCGACTGCTCCTGCTCCGGCACGCCAAGGCCGAGCACCCCGAGGGCCTTCCCGACCCCCAGCGGCCGCTGTCGCTCGTGGGCCGCAAGCAGTCCGGTCAGGTCGGCGCGCAGCTCGCCGAGGCGGGGCTCGTCCCCGACCTCGTGCTGTGCTCGACCAGCCTGCGCACCCGGCAGACGTGGGAGCTCGTGCGCGGCACGCTCGGCGCGGACCCCGCGCTCGAGCTGCGCGACGAGGTGTACGACGCGGGTGTCTCGACGCTGCTCGACGTCGTGCGGGCCGTGGGCGACGACGTGGCGACCGTGCTGGTCGTCGGGCACGAGCCCACGATGAGCCGCGCCGCCGCCACGCTCGCGGGTCCCGACTCCGACGGCGCCGCCCTGTCGCGCGTGCAGGTCGGCGTGCCGACCGCGAGCTGGTCCGTGCTCGGGTTCACCGGCCCGTGGTCGGGCCTGGCACCGGCGGGCGCGACGCTCGAGCGCCTCGGCCTGCCGGGCTGACCGTCCGGGCTCGCCCGGCGTCGGTACGCGGCGTCGGGCGCGCCGTCGTCAGCGGTACAGGCCCCGCAGCGCCGCGGTGCGCGTGACGTCCGTCGCGAGGGCCGCGCTCTGCGTGACCAGGTCGATCCCGCCGACCAGGCGTCGCCGTCCCAGCGACCGCACCGCGGGATCGACCACCGCGCCGACCAGGAGGTCGGCGACACCCTCCGCGTCGACGACCTCGAACGGGCGGGCGTGGAACGGCACCGTCTCCTCGGGGACCGGCGCCGTCAGGCCGAGCGCGTTGTGCCCGCGCAGCAGCGCGACGAGCACCTGGCCCAGCGCGCGCTGGCGCGCCTCCCAGTCCGCGGCCGCCAGCGCGGCGTCGAGCGGGCCGAGCAGGTCGCGCGACGACGGAAGCCGCCGGAACGCCGTGCCGAGCCACTTGTCGTAGGGCGCGTACGTCCGCGCCTGGAGGAACGCGAGCAGGACCGCCGTGCGGCAGACCCGCGCCGTCACCAGCCGCGAGCCGAGGTCGTCGCCCGCCATCCCGGCGCGTGGCGCCAGGTGGGAGTCCTCGGCGACCGCCCACCACGCCGACGCCTGCTGGTAGAGCCACACGTCGTGCGGGTAGGACGCGAGGTCCGCGCGCACGCGCGCCAGGCCCAGGTCGTCGTGCAGCACGACGCCCGCCGTGAGCGACAGCAGGCGCTGCTGCGGGATGACGAGCCAGTCGGCGACCGTCAGGGGCGGGCGGACGTGCCCGAGCACGCGCGTCAGCAGGGTGTCGAGCGTGAGGATCTCGACCCGGTGCTCGACCGGGCTGCCCGGGCAGCCCACCCCCGGGCCGCGCGTGCCGTCGTCCGCCGGGGGCGCCGCGCGCGTCGTCCAGCCGCCCACCTGCTCCGGCAGGACGTGCCGCAGCTCCTCGTGCAGGGCGGCGGCGTGCGCCGCGTGGTCGTCGGGGGAGAGCAGCACCTGCAGGCGCGGACCCCAGTCGTGGTCGGTCGACGTCGCGTCGTCGTGGCCCAGCACGTCCGACCCCGGCCCGACGAGCGCCGCCGTGTGCGCCAGCCCGCGCGCCGCGAGCACGGGCGCGACGTACGCGTACAGCAGGCGCGCGAGCTCCCGCCCCGGGACGAACGCGGGAGTCACGTGCCGACGGTGAACGGCGGCAGGTCGAGGACCGCGTCCAGGCGGTCCGTGACGACGGCGTCCGCCGACGCGGCGACGAGCGGCTTGGCGTTGAACGCGATGCCGAAGCCCGCCGCGGCCAGCATGTCGAGGTCGTTGGCGCCGTCGCCGATCGCGATCGTGCGCTCCATCGGGACGCCGACCCGCACGGCGTACTCGCGCAGCGTCTGCGCCTTCGCCGCGCGGTCGACCACGGGCCCGGCGACGCGGCCCGTGAGGCGACCGTCCGCGACCTCGAGCCGGTTCGCGTGCACGAGCCGGATGCCGACCCGCGCGGCCAGCGGCTCGACGATCTCGAGGAACCCGCCCGACACCAGCCCGACGGGCCACCCGCGCGCGTCGAGCTCCGCGACGAGCTCGACGGCACCGGGCGACAGCTCGACCTGGGCGAGCACGTCCTCGCACACCGTCGCCGGCAGCCCGGCAAGGGTCGCGACGCGCTCGTGCAGCGACGCGGCGAAGTCGATCTCGCCGCGCATCGCGCGCTCGGTGATCTCGGTGACGAGCTCCTCCGTCCCGGCGTGCGCCGCGAGCATCTCGACGACCTCGCCCGTGATGAACGTCGAGTCGACGTCCATGACGACGAGCCGACGCGTGTCCTCGACGGCGTCGGCGCTCGCGCCGGGCTCGATCACGGCGGCCGTTGCGGGCTCGGTGTCGTCGGCGGGCACCGTGATGTCGGCGGGCACGGCGGTGCGGGGCGCGGGGGTGCTCACGCCTCGCAGGCTAGTGCGACGGTCCGCAGCGTCGTCGTGGGTGCCCGCCTGGTGTCCGGACGTCGTCAGTCGGAGACGACGGCGCCCTTCGGCACGACGGTGATGCCCGACTCGGTGATCGTGAATCCGCGCGCGAGGTCGTGCTCGCGGTCGAGCCCGATCCGCGCGCGCTCCGGGACGATGACGTTCTTGTCGATGATCGCGCGGTGCACCTGCGCGTAGCGGTGCACGTGCACGTCGTCCATGAGCACGGAGTCCGTGACCTGCGCCCAGGAGTGCAGCCGCACGCCGGGCGAGATGACGGACCCGGAGACGGTCGCACCGGAGACGAGCACGCCCGGGGACACGATCGAGTCGGCCGCGTGGCCGAGGCGACCGGCGCCCGCGTGCACGAACTTGGCCGGCGGGAGGCCCGTGTAGCCGGTGTAGAGCGGCCACTCGTCGTTGTAGAGGTTGAACACCGGCTCGATCGAGATGAGGTCGGTGTTCGCCTCGTAGAACGCGTCGATCGTCCCGACGTCCCGCCAGTAGTCGCGGTCGCGCGGCGTCGAGCCGGGCACGTCGTTGCGGATGAAGTCGTAGACCGCGGCGGTGCCGCGCGCGACGAACGCCGGGACGATGTCGCCGCCCATGTCGTGCCGCGACGTCGGGTTCTCGGCGTCCTCGGTGACCGCGCGGACGAGCGCGTCGGTGTTCGCGACGTAGTTGCCCATCGACGCGAGGATCTCGAGCGGCGAGTCGGGCAGGCCGACGGGGTCGGTCGGCTTCTCGCGGAACGCCGCGATCTTCGTCGGGTCGCTCGGGTGCGTCTCGATGACGCCGAACTGGTCGGCCTCGTGGATCGGCTGCCGGATCGCCGCGACGGTCAGCTCGGCACCGGACTCCCGGTGCGCGTCGACCATCTGCGAGAAGTCCATCCGGTACACGTGGTCGGCGCCGACCACGACGACGATGTCGGGGCGCTCGTCCTCGATGATGTTGAGGCACTGGTAGATCGCGTCCGCGGACCCCAGGTACCAGTGCTTGCCGACGCGCTGCTGCGCGGGCACCGCGGCCACGTAGTTCCCCAGGAGCGGCGACATGCGCCACGTCTTCGACACGTGCCGGTCGAGGCTGTGCGACTTGTACTGCGTGAGGACGATGACGTGCAGGTAGCGCGAGTTGATGACGTTCGACAGCGCGAAGTCGACGAGCCGGTAGATGCCCCCGAACGGGACGGCGGGCTTCGCGCGGTGCGCCGTGAGCGGCATGAGTCGTTTGCCCTCTCCACCTGCGAGGACGATTGCGAGAACACGCGGCGCTGCCATGCGACGACCCTAGGCCCACGGGGCGTCCTCCGGCGAGGCGAGCGGCCCGTCTCGCGCTAGCGTGTCGCGGAGAGAGCCGGTCGCCGACCGGACCCGACAGTGGAGGTCCTGGTGCGTGTCGACCTGCTGACCCGCGAGTACCCGCCGCACGTCTACGGCGGTGCCGGGGTCCACGTCGCGGGGCTCACCCGCGTCCTGCGCCACAAGGTCGACGTGCGCGTGCACGCCTTCGACGGACCGCGCGACGAGCCGGGCGTCGAGGGGTACACCGTCCCCGCCGGGCTGGCGTCCGCGAACGCGGCGCTGCAGACGCTCGGCGTCGACCTCGAGATGGTCGACGCGGTCGGCCGGGTCGGCGACGACGGCGTCGTGAGCTCGCTCGTGCACTCCCACACCTGGTACGCGAATCTCGCCGGGCACCTCGCGTCGCTCCTGCACGGCGTCCCGCACGTCCTCACCGCGCACAGCCTCGAGCCGCTGCGCCCGTGGAAGGCCGAGCAGCTCGGCGGCGGGTACGCGATCTCCTCGTGGGCCGAGCGCACCGCGTACGAGGCGGCGGCCGCCGTCATCGCCGTGTCGGGCGGCATGCGCGAGGACATCCTGCGGTCGTACCCGGCGGTCGACCCGTCGCGCGTGCACGTCGTGCACAACGGCATCGACCTCGACGGCTGGCGCCGCCCGACCGGCGACGACGCCGAGCGAGCCGAGGCCACCGTGCGGGCGCTCGGCATCGACCCGACGCGGCCGGCCGTCGTGTTCGTCGGGCGCATCACGCGCCAGAAGGGCCTGCCGTACTTCCTGCGCGCCGCCGAGCGCCTGCCCGCGGACGTGCAGCTCGTGCTCTGCGCGGGCGCGCCCGACACCCCCCAGATCGCCGCCGAGGTCGAGGGCCTCGTCGCGCAGCTGCGCGAGAAGCGCTCGGGCGTCGTGTGGATCGACCGCATGCTGCCGCGCGCCGACGTCGTCGCGATCCTCGCGCACGGCACGGTGTTCGTCTGCCCGTCGGTCTACGAGCCGCTCGGCATCGTCAACCTCGAGGCCATGGCCGTCGGCCTGCCCGTCGTCGGCACCGCCACGGGCGGCATCCCCGAGGTCATCGTCGACGGCGTCACGGGCACGCTCGTCCCGATCGACCAGGTGCAGGACGGCACCGGCACACCCGTCGATCCCGACCGGTTCGTCGGCGACCTCGCGGACGCGCTGACCGCGCTCGTCCAGGACCCCGACCGCGCCGCCGCCTGGGGTCGCGCCGCACGCACGCGCGTCGAGGACCACTTCTCGTGGGAGGCGATCGGCGAGCGCACGCTCACCGTCTACCGCGACGTCCTGGGCTGAGCCGGGTCAGGGTCCGATCGACGTCGCCGCGGCCGCCATCGCGCGGCGGGCGACGCGGTCGACCTCGCGCAGCGCCGTCGAGCGCTGGTCGGCCTGCCACAGGTTGACCGCGCCGCCGTCGTCCTGCGTCGCGAGCGCGACGATGCCGCGCAGCCGGGCCGCCGACGCGAGCACCCGGACCCGGCGGCCGTCGATGCCGTCGGGCAGCCGCCACGCCGGCAGGTCCAGGTCGCGCAGCCCGGCGATCTGCTCGGCCGCGTCGGGCCGCCACCGGGCCACGTCGAGCCGCACGAGCGCCTCGGTCGCGTCGATGAGCCCCTGCCGCAGCGCGCGCTCGGCGTCGGACAGCGAGCCCGCCGCACCGAGCACCGCGGTGCGCCAGTCGGCGACGCCGTGCACGTCCCAGGTGACCAGGTGACCCGGCTCGAGGTCGGACCCGAACCGCTCGACGCCCGGCACCGCCGCGACGCACGCGAGCTCGCTGCGGACGAGGAGCGCCTCACCCGCCGTGGTCGCGGCGGCGCTCACGGCCGGGGGAGCGCCCGACGCGTCGCCCGGCGCGGGCACGAGGGCGGCGACGTCGCGCTGCCCGGGACCGCACACGTCGAGCAGCAGCGACAGGGGACCGTCGACGTGCTCCGACCCGTCGACGGTCGCGCGGACCGTGTGCGGCTCGTCGTCGACCTGCACCGCGCGGGCCATCGCGGCGCGGTCCACCCCGTCCTGCGCGAGCCACAGCGCGAGGACCACGGAGCGGGGCAGGTCGAGCGTCGTCACGCCTCCACCGTAGGGCCGGTCCGGGTCCGTCCCGCGCACGTGACCGAGGCCACGCCGGGCGACCCGCCGGTGCGTGCCGAGGACGTTCGTCCCGTTGGTTAGGGTCGTCACCATGACCGACGTGCTCGACCTGCAGGCCGTGACGATCCGCCGGGGGACGACGACGATCCTCGACGACGTGTCGTGGACGGTCCGGGAGGGCGAGCGCTGGGTCGTGCTCGGCCGCAACGGCGCCGGCAAGACGACGATGCTCCAGGTCGCGTCGGGCCGCATGCACCCGTCCCAGGGCACCGCCGACGTGCTCGGGTCGCGGCTCGGCCGGGTCGACGTGTTCGAGCTGCGACCGCGCGTGGGCCTGTCCAGCGCGGCGCTCGCGGACCGCATCCCGTCGGGCGAGACCGTGCGCGACGTCGTGCTGACCGCCGCGTACGGCGTGACGGGCCGCTGGCGCGAGTCGTACGAGGAGCTCGACGAGCAGCGTGCCGCGGACCTGCTGCGCGCGTTCGGCGTCGAGCGTCTGGCCGACCGGTTCTTCGGCACGCTGAGCGAGGGGGAGCGCAAGCGCGTGCAGATCGCGCGGTCGCTCATGACGGACCCGGAGCTGCTGCTGCTCGACGAGCCCGCGGCCGGCCTGGACCTGGGCGGCCGCGAGGAGCTCGTCGCGGCGCTGTCCGAGCTGGCCGCGGACCCGCGCTCGCCCGTCCTCGTGCTGGTCACGCACCACGTCGAGGAGATCCCGCCGGGCTTCACGCACCTCCTGCTGCTGCGCGACGGGCGCGTGCACGCGGCGGGCCCGCTCGACGAGGTGCTGACGGCCGAGAACCTGTCCGGCGCGTTCGGCCTCGACCTCGAGGTGGACCACGTCGGGGGCCGGTGGGCGGCGCGCGCGGCGCGCTGACGTCGCCGCTCGTCCGGGTGACCGGGCGGGCGTCTGCCCCACGCCAGGGCAAAGTGATCGTCTAGGATCGGTGTACAGCGCGGTCATTCGACGACCGCGCCGGGACCGGGAGGTTCGGCCGTGCCGGACTGGCTGTGGTGGCTCAGCGGGGCGCTCGCGCTCGGCATCCTCGAGATGCTCACCCTCGACCTCGTCTTCATCATGCTCGCGGGTGGTGCCCTCGGCGGGGCGCTCTCCGCGGGCCTCGGCGCACCGGTGCCCGTCCAGATCGTCGTCGCCTGCGCGACCGCGGCGCTCCTGCTGCTCGCGCTGCGCCCGTGGCTGCTGCGCCACCTGCGCGGCCGGATGCCGCTCGTCGAGACCAACACCGCGGCGCTCGTCGGCCGCGAGGCCGTCGTCATGTCGACCGTCACGGTCGAGGGCGGCCGCGTGAAGCTCGCGGGCGAGGTGTGGAGCGCGCGCGCCGACGCCGGCACCGCGATCGCCCCCGGCACCCCCGTCCGCGTCGCCCGCATCGACGGTGCGACGGCCGTCGTCGCCCCGGCCGGGACGGGGCAGCCGCCCGTGCCCGGCGTCGCTCCCGCGCACTGACCACCGCCCTGCCGCCCGGAGACTCCGGGCACCACCCGAGGAGGACCTCTTGGACGACACGTCGAACGTGGGCACGATCGCCTTCTACCTGGTCGCGGGGCTCGTCCTGCTGTTCCTCGTCGTCGCGCTCGTCCGCTCGGTGCGGATCGTGCCGCAGACCGTCGCGATCATCGTCGAGCGCCTCGGCCGCTACTCGCGCACGCTCGACGCGGGCCTGCACCTGCTGATCCCGTTCGTGGACCGCGTGCGCGCGGGCGTCGACCTGCGCGAGCAGGTCGTGTCGTTCCCGCCGCAGCCCGTGATCACCTCGGACAACCTCGTGGTGAGCATCGACACGGTCATCTACTTCCAGGTCACCGACCCGAAGTCCGCGGTCTACGAGATCGCGAACTACATCACCGGCATCGAGCAGCTCACCGTCACGACGCTCCGCAACGTCATCGGGTCGATGGACCTCGAGCAGACGCTCACGAGCCGTGACCAGATCAACGGCCAGCTGCGCGGCGTCCTCGACGAGGCGACCGGCCGCTGGGGCATCCGCGTCAACCGCGTCGAGCTCAAGGCGATCGACCCGCCTGCCTCGGTGCAGGGCTCGATGGAGCAGCAGATGCGCGCCGAGCGTGACCGTCGTGCCGCGATCCTCACCGCCGAGGGCGTCAAGCAGTCGCAGATCCTCACGGCGGAGGGCGAGAAGCAGGCCGCGATCCTCCGCGCCGAGGGTGCCGCGCAGGCCGCGATCCTCACCGCCGAGGGTGAGGCGCGCGCGATCCTCCAGGTCTTCGACGCGGTCCACCGCGGCGACGCCGACCCGAAGCTGCTCGCGTACCAGTACCTGCAGATCCTGCCGAAGATCGCGCAGAGCCCGTCGAGCAAGATGTGGTTCCTGCCGTCGGAGCTCACGGGCGCCCTCGGCCAGCTGGCACGCGGGTTCAGCGGTGCCGGCGACACGGGCGGCCCGGCGCGGCCTGCGGGCGAGTCCCCGCTCGGCGAGGACCTGCCGCCCGTCGCGCTGACGGACCCGGCCGAGGCCCTCGCGGAGGCGCGGCGCGAGTCGGCCGCCGCGACCGCGGACGCCACGAGCGCGGGCACGCTCAGCGGTCGTCCGTTCGACCCGACGGTCGAGCTCGGTCAGCGCCCGGGCGGCGGTGCGGTGCCGCCGCCGCTGCAGAAGCCGGCCACGCCGCCCGCCCCGGAGGAGCCGACCGCCTGACGACCGGGCAGCCCCTGGTCGGACGACCCGCGCGGGACGACCGCATCTCCCGAAGAGCCCCGTGGCTGTCGCCGCGGGGCTCTTCGCCTGCGGCGAACGCGGGCACGACACGGGCCCTTTGCCGTTGTCCGGGGCAAGCCGGGAGTTCTAGCGTCGCCAGAGCGGACGACGGTGCACGAGAGCCCGACCTCCGCCCGACCAGGGAGAAGGTCCCGTGCTCGTCACGCTCCTGCGCCACCACCTGAGGCCGTACCGCTCCGCCGTCGTCGCGGTCGTCGTCCTGCAGCTGGTCCAGACGCTCGCCACGCTCTACCTGCCCAGCCTCAACGCCCGCATCATCGACGACGGCGTCGCCACGGGCGACACGACGCAGATCCTCCGGCTCGGCGGCGTCATGCTCGCCGTCAGCCTGGTCCAGGTGGTGTGCGCCGTCGCCGCCGTCTACTTCGGCGCCAAGGCCGCGATGGCGTTCGGTCGCGACGTGCGCGGCCGGCTGTTCGGCCACGTGCAGACGTTCTCCGCGCAGGAGATCGGCCACTTCGGCGCCCCCACGCTCATCACCCGGACCACGAACGACGTGCAGCAGGTCCAGATGGTCGTGCTGTTCACGTTCACGCTCATGATCGTCGCGCCGATCATGCTGGTCGGCGGCGTCGTCATGGCGCTGCAGGAGGACGTCGGGCTGTCCGGGATCCTGCTGTTCGCCGTCCCGGTGCTCGCGGCCGTCATCGCGGCGATCGTCGTGCGGATGGTGCCGTACTTCCGGTCCATGCAGAAGCGCATCGACGCGATCAACCGGGTGCTGCGCGAGCAGATCACGGGCATCCGCGTCGTGCGGGCGTTCGTGCGCGAGGAGCGCGAGTCGCAGCGGTTCGCCGCCGCGAACACGGACCTGTTCGACACGTCGCTGCGCGTCGGCCGGCTCATGGCGCTCATGTTCCCGGCCGTCATGCTCGTGCTCAACGTCACGAGCGTCGGGGTCCTGTGGTTCGGCGGGCAGCGCGTCGACGCGGGGGAGATGCAGATCGGGGCGCTCACCGCGTTCCTGTCCTACATCGCCTACATCCTGGTCGCGGTCATGATGTCGACGATGATGTTCGTGATGTTCCCGCGGGCCGTGGTGTCCGCGGAGCGCATCGGCGAGGTGCTGTCGACGACGACGAGCGTCGAGCCGCCGGCGAAGCCCGTCGGGCTCCCGGTCGGGCCGACGTCGCGACCCGGGCTGGTCGAGCTGCGCGGCGTGGAGTTCCGGTACCCGGGCGCGGAGCAGGCGGTCCTGCACGGTGTCGACCTGGTCGCGGAGCCCGGCCGGACGACCGCGATCATCGGCTCGACCGGCTCCGGCAAGACGACGCTGCTCAACCTCGTCCCGCGCCTGTTCGACGCGACCGGCGGTGCCGTCCTGCTCGACGGCGTCGACGTGCGCGACCTGGACCCGGACGTGCTGTGGACGCAGATCGGGCTCGTCCCGCAGAAGCCGTACCTCTTCTCGGGGACGGTGCGCAGCAACCTCGAGTTCGGGCGGCCCGGCGCGACGGACGACGAGCTGTGGCACGCGCTCGAGGTCGCGCAGGCGCGCGGGTTCGTCGAGGAGCTCGCCGACGGGCTCGACGCCCCGATCAGTCAGGGCGGCACGAACGTGTCGGGTGGTCAGCGACAACGGCTCGCCATCGCGCGCGCGCTCGTCCGACGTCCGCACGTGTACCTGTTCGACGACTCGTTCTCGGCCCTCGACTACGCGACCGACGCGGCCCTGCGCGCCGCGCTGGTCCCCGAGACGCGCGACGCGACCGTCCTCGTCGTCGCGCAGCGGGTCGCGACCATCCGGCACGCCGACCGCATCGTCGTGCTCGAGGAGGGCGCCGTCGTCGGCGTCGGCACCCACCACGAGCTGCTGGAGACGTCGGAGACGTACCGCGAGATCGTCTACTCGCAGGTGAGCGCGGAGGAGGCGGCGTGAGCGAGCAGGAGCGTCCCGCCCCCACCGCCGACCCGGCGGTGCCCACGGCCCGTCCCGGGCAGGCCGTCGCCGTGCCCCGCCGGCCGCCGCGCGGCGGTCCGGGCCCGATGGGCGGCATGGGCATGCCCGGCGAGAAGTCGATGGACTTCCGCGGCTCCGGCCGGCGGTTCCTCACCGAGCTGCGCCCCGAGCGCGTGCCGCTCGTCGCGGTGATCGTGCTCGGTGTCGCGTCCGTCGTGCTCGCCGTCATCGGACCCAAGCTGCTGGGCAACGCGACCAACCTCATCTTCGACGGCTGGATCGGCGGCCAGCTGCCCGCAGGCCTCACCAAGCAGCAGGCCATCGACGGCCTGCGCGCCGAGGGGCAGACGCAGTTCGCCGACATGCTTCAGGGCACCGACGTCGTGCCCGGGCAGGGCGTCGACTTCACGCAGCTGCGCAACCTGCTGCTCGTCGTCGTGGTCATCTACGTCGGGTCGTTCCTGTTCGGCTGGCTGCAGGGCCGCATCACCGCGGGCGTCGTGCAGCGGACCGTCTACCGGCTGCGCGAGCGCGTCGAGAAGAAGCTGTCCCGGCTGCCCCTGTCGTACGTCGACGGCCAGCCGCGCGGCGAGCTGCTCAGCCGCGTCACCAACGACATCGACAACGTCGCGCAGTCCTTGCAGCAGACGCTGTCGCAGCTCATCACGTCCGTGCTCACGGTCGTCGGCGTGCTCGTCATGATGTTCTGGATCTCGCCGCTGCTCGCGGTCGTCGCGCTCGTCACCGTCCCGGCGTCGGTCATGGTCGCGGGGGCGATCGCGAAGCGGTCCCGGCCGCAGTTCATCGACCAGTGGGCGTGGACCGGCAAGCTCAACGCGCACATCGAGGAGATGTTCACCGGGCACGCGCTCGTGACCGTCTTCGGCCGCCAGCACGAGGCCGCGCAGACGTTCGACGAGCGCAACGAGGCGCTGTACCAGGCGTCGTTCAAGGCGCAGTACATCTCCGGGATCATCCAGCCCGCCCTGGGCTTCCTCGCGAACCTCAACTACCTCGTCGTCGCGGTCGTCGGCGGGCTGCGCGTCGCGTCGGGAGCCATGAGCATCGGCGACGTGCAGGCGTTCATCCAGTACAGCCGCCAGTTCACGCAGCCGATCACGCAGATCGCGTCCATGGCGAACCTGCTGCAGTCGGGCGTCGCGTCGGCCGAGCGCGTCTTCCAGCTGCTCGACGCGCCCGAGCAGACGCCGGACCCCGAGCCGGCCACGACGCTCGACCGGCCCGTCCGCGGGCGCGTCACGTTCGAGCACGTCGCGTTCCGCTACGACCCCGACACGCCCCTCATCGACGACCTGTCGATCGTCGCCGAGCCCGGCGCGACCGTCGCGATCGTCGGGCCCACGGGCGCGGGCAAGACGACGCTCGTCAACCTGCTCATGCGGTTCTACGACGCCGACTCCGGGCGGATCACGCTCGACGGCGTCGACACGCGCGACCTGACGCGCGACGAGCTGCGCTCGCAGATGGGCATGGTGCTGCAGGACACGTGGCTGTTCGGCGGCACGCTCGCGGAGAACATCGCGTACGGCGTCGACTCCGCGACGCACGAGGAGATCGTCGCCGCCGCGCAGGCCACGCACGTCGACCGGTTCGTGCGGACGCTGCCCGACGGGTACGACACGAAGGTCGACGACGAGGGCGCCAACGTGTCCGCAGGGGAGAAGCAGCTGCTGACCATCGCGCGCGCGTTCCTGGCGGACCCGGCGATCCTCATCCTCGACGAGGCGACGTCGTCGGTGGACACGCGCACCGAGGTGCTCGTCCAGCAGGCGATGAACGCGCTGCGCGCCGGTCGGACGTCCTTCGTGATCGCGCACCGCCTGTCGACCATCCGCGACGCCGACACCATCCTCGTGATGGAGCACGGGTCGATCGTCGAGCAGGGGTCGCACGACGAGCTGCTCGCCGCCGACGGCGCGTACGCGCGGCTGTACGCGAGCCAGTTCGCGGCCGCGGTGACGGCCGACGAGTGAGCGCGGGTGCGGCGCCCGAGGCTCGGGGCGCCGCACCCGGACACCTGTTCCGGTGGCGCTCCGCGGACGCGCGTGCCGACGATGGACCGATGACGGACCAGACCACCCCTCAGGACCCCCGCTCGCAGCAGCCCGGTGAGGAGGCCCAGGACGCGGAGCAGATCCCGCACCCCGGCCTCACCGAGCAGATGGACCACCAGCCCGACCACGGTGAGACGTCGTACCAGGGCGCCGACCGGCTCGCGGGCAAGCGTGCGCTGATCACGGGCGCCGACTCCGGCATCGGCCGGGCGGTCGCGCTCGCGTTCGCCCGGGAAGGCGCCGACGTCGTGCTGTCCTACCTCCCCGAGGAGGAGGAGGACGCGAAGGAGACCGCGCGCCTCGTCGAGGAGGCCGGGCGACGCGCCGTGCACGCCCCCGGCGACATCCAGGACGAGCAGACGTGCGTCGAGCTCGTCGAGACGACCGTGCGCGAGCTCGGCGGGCTCGACGTCCTCGTCAACAACGCGGCCTACCAGATGGCGCAGGAGGACGGCCTGCTCGGCATCACCACCGAGCAGCTCGACCGCGTCTTCAAGACCAACCTGTACGCGCTGTTCTGGATCACCAAGGCCGCGGTGCCGCACATGCAGCCCGGGTCGTCGATCATCAACACGAGCTCGATCCAGGCGCAGCAGCCGAGCCCGCCGCTGCTCGACTACGCGACGAGCAAGGCCGGCATCCTCAACTTCACGCGCGGCCTCGCGCAGCAGCTCGGCGAGAAGGGCATCCGCGTCAACGCGGTCTGCCCGGGCCCGATCTGGACGCCGCTCATCCCCGCGACGATGGACCCCGAGAAGGTCGACTCGTTCGGCTCCGACACGCCGCTCGGCCGCGCCGGGCAGCCCGCCGAGCTCGCCCCGGCGTACGTGTTCCTGGCGTCGCAGGAGTCCAGCTACGTGAGCGGCGACTACATCGCGGTGACGGGCGGCAAGCCGCTCTGACCCGGGTCGCGCCGCGCCGCGACGGACCGCGCACGGCACGTCGGGACGCTCGTCGCTAGACCGGGTTCGACCACGCGTGGGTCGACCCGTCGTCCAGCACGAGGACGCCCGACGTGCCGTGCAGCTCGTGCACCCGGTCGACGGCCGTGACGCCCTGCGCGACGGCCGCCGTCGCGAAGACGTCGGCCCACAGGACCGACGGCCCGATCACGGTCGCCTGACGGACGCCCGTCGCCGCGACGCCCGTGCGCGCGTCGGCGATGTGCGAGCCGCGCGCCGCCGTCCCGGACGTCGCCACCGCACCCGTGCCGACCGGGACGGTCGCCAGGACGCGCGTGCGGTCCACGGGGTCCTCCACACCGACCAGCCACGTGCCGTCCGGGTCGACGCACCGTGCCGCCAGGTCGCCGCCCGCGTCCACCGCCACGTCGGACGCGATCGGCTCGAGGATCCGTGCGGCCCGCGCCACCGCCCACCCCTTGACGAGGCCCGTCGGATCGAAGCCGTCGCGCCACCGCCACGCGTCGAACCATCCGAGCGTCCGCGCCAGCGCGGCCCGGCACAGCCGCTCCACCTCCCGCAGCTCGGGGGCCGCGTCGGCCAGCGCGAGCTCACCGCGCCGGAGCCGGGACAGCTCGGAGTCGTCGCGGAACGGGCTGAGCAGTGCGTCGATCCGGTCGACCTCCGCGAACGCCTGTGCGACGAGGCGTTCCGTCAGCTCGTCGTGCGCGGCCTCGCCCCGCACGTGCACGCTCCACGGCATGCCCATGTGGTGCTCGACCCAGGCCCGGCGCGGCGCGGCGGACGCGTCGACCGGGGTCACGAGAACGCCTGGTCGATCGCGTCCTGCAACGACTGGACGTAGCCGTCGCTCGTCACGGTCGCGCCCGAGACGAGGTCGATGCTCGCGCCCTGCGCCTGCACGACCTCCTGGTCGAGCTGCGGGATCGCGTAGGCGTTGATCTGCCGGTCGCGGCCGTTCGCGTCCGGGTGGACGACCGCGTCGGCGGACGTGATCCGGCCGTCCTGCACGACGATCTGCACCTGCACCGGACCCCAGCGGGTCTGCACCGCGGCGCCCGTGAACGTGCCGGACACCCCGGTCGAGCCCTGCGCACCGTCGGTGGCGCCGCTCGACCCGCCGGCAGTGTCCGCGGACGGGTCGGGCGTGCCGTCCGAGGTGCCAGCGTCGGAGTCGTCGGCGGAGGACGCACCGCCGGTGGACGAACCGCCTCCGCTCGCCTGCGCAGCGGCGGGGGAGTCGGCGGCCGCGTCGACGGACGCGTTCCGGCTGGTCGGGTAGGCGACGAGGGCGACGAGACCGGCCACGGTCCCGACGGCGAGGGCGACAAGACGTCTCATGGTGACCTACCAGTCGTAGCGCTCGAGGTGGACGGCGGAGTCGGGGACGCCGGCGGCTCGCACCGCCGCGACCACCGCGTCGGCCCACGGCGCCGGGCCGCAGACGACGACGTCGTGCTCGTCGAGGTCCGGGACGAGCCACCGGACGGCGTCGGGACCGGGGACGTGACCGAGGTCGGCGGGCAGCCAGGTCGTGCCGGTGGTGCTGCGTGGCCCCGTCAGGGGGACGTACCGCAGGCCGCGGTCGCGCACGAGCCACGCGACGTCCGCGGCCAGCGGCGTCTCCTCGACGGAGCTCGCGCGCAGGACGAGGGTGTCGGTGCCCGGCTGCCACGCGCTGTCGTGCAGGAGCGCCATGACGGGGGCGACGCCGGAGCCCGCGGCGAAGCCGGCGAGCCGTGGGCGCGTGCGCGCGCGCGGAGTCAGGCGTCCGTACGGCCCCTCGACGAGCACGCGCGTGCCGGGCCGCAGCCGGGCCAGGCGCGCGCCGTCGTCGCCGCGCGTCCCGACGGTGAGCCGCAGACCGGCCGACGTGGGCACGGCGGACAACGACAGGGGGTGCCCCCGGGTCCACCCGGGCCCGGTGAGGAAGCGCCACACGAAGAACTGCCCGGCGTCGACGCGGAGCTCCTCGAGCCGGCGCCCGCCGACGTGCACCGACACCAGCCCCGGAGCCTCCGGCACGACGTGGTCCACGCGCAGGCGGTGCCGCAGGGACGTCCGCAGCGGCACGCCGACGCGGAAGACGAGGACCGCGGTGACCGCGGCACCCCAGAGCGTCCACCAGAACACCGCGGCCCGCGGGCGTCCGACGAAGTCCGTCCCCGTCCACAGCTGGTGGGGGACCGCGAGCCCGACACCGAGGTAGGCGTACAGGTGGAGCAGGTGCCAGCTCTCGTACCGCACCCGGCGGCGCGCGGCGCGCAGCGACGACGTCACGACGGCCACCAGCAGCGCCGTGCCCGCGGCCGCGATCAGCATGCCGGGCAGCGTCGTCACCATGTCCCACGCCTCGCGCAGCACGCCCGTGCCGGCGGCGAGCGCATACGACACCACGAGCGTCGCCATGTGCACGAGCAGCAGGTGGAAGGACGTGAACCCCGTCCACCGGTGCCAGCGCGCGAGCCGGTCCTGGCCGAACGCCCGCTCGGCCCACGGGATGCGGGCCATGCCGAGCACCTGCAGCAGCAGCAGGTCGCTGGCGAGCAGCCCGGACAGGCGGCCCACCGAGCCGAGCACGTCGGCGGGCGACCCGGCGAGCGCGCCGACGCCGCCGCCCGTCGCCCACAGCCCGACGACCCACACGACGGTGGCCCACGTCAGCGCGGTGACCGCGTCGGGCCACCAGCGGGCGGTGCGCGGCGGACGCAGGCGCACGGGGAGCGGCGGGGGTGCCGCGGCCGGGGGCTGCTCGACTGTCGTGGTGCTCACGGGACTGACGCTCGTGCCCGTTCCTGGGAGAACCCCGTGAGCAGTGCGGGAGGCGGCCATGAATGGGCCGAGCGGGTGGCCGCGCGCCGCGGGGGACCTCCGGCCCGCGGGACGCGTCACCGGCGGGACGTAACCTGCCCGCATGACCCCCTCCCACCCGCGGCTCCGGCGCGACCGCTTCACCGTCGCGCTGTACGGCTGCTTCGTCGTGTGGGGGTGGCTGCTCTACTCGTTCAACCCGAGCGTGCCGCTGCTCGCCGACGACCTCGACCTCACCGGCGCGCAGGCCGGTCTGCACGGCACCGCGATGGCGGCGGGCGCGATCCTCACCGCGTTCCTCACGCCGCGCTCGGTACAGACCCGCGGGCGGCGCTGGACGCTGCTCGCGTCGTGCGCCGTCGTGGTCGTCGGCATCACGGTGCTGCTCACCGCGGGGTCGCTCGCGGTGAGCCTGCTCGGGATGTTCGTGCTGGCGATCGGTGGGAACCTCGCGATCAGCTCGGCCCAGCCGGGGCTCGCGCAGCACCACGGCCCCGCGGCGTCGGCGGCCGTCACCGAGGCCAACGGCGTCGGGTCGGGCGTGGGCCTGATCGGGCCTCTCGCCGTGGGGGCGTGCGTCGCCGCCGGGTTCGGCTGGCGGCCGGCCGTCGCGGTCACCGCGGCGCTCGCCGTCGTCACCGCGGTGCTCGTGTCACGGCAGCGGGTCGGCGGCGCGATGACGCCGGCGGAGCGGGCCGCGCTCGCGGACGGGACGCCCGCGCCGGACGTGCCGACCGTCGACGTCGCCGACGGGTCGCGCCGCGCGGGCGCGCCGACGTGGTGGTTCCTCGCCGCCATCGTCGCGGCCATCGCGCTCGAGAACGCGACGACCTACTGGGCGACGGACCTCGTGCGCGAGCAGACCGGCGCCGGCGCGGGCATCGCGGCCGCGACCACCGCCGGGCTCGTCGCCGGCATGACGGCCGTGCGGTTCGTCGTCGCGCCGCTGTCGCTGCGCGTGCGGCCCGCGCTGCTGCTGGTCGTCGCGTTCGGCGTGGCGATCGTCGGGTGGGCGATCCTGTGGACCGCGACCGTGCCCGGCGTCGCGCTCGCAGGCCTGGTCGTCGCCGGGTTCGGGTACGGCGCGCAGTACCCGCTGTCGATCTCCCTGCTGCTCGCCGCGGCGCCCGGGCAGGGTGACCGGGCGCAGGCGCGCGCGACGCTCGCGGGCGGGATCGCGATCGGCGTCGCGCCGTTCGCGCTGGGGGCGCTGGCCGACGTCGTGGGTGCGCACACCGCGTTCCTCGTCGTGCCCGTGATCGCGGTCGTCGGGGCCGTCGCGTCGTGGGTCGGCGGGTCCGCGCTGCGGCGTGAGGCGTCCGCGGGTGTGTCGGCGGACGTGCGGGCCGCCGGGGTTCGATAACGTTATCGAACCGGGTGGGCTCCGACCCGGTCGACGACGACCACGAGGACACGCGCAACCCCATGACCCAGCTCTCGCACGCCCCCGTCACCGCGACCACCACGACCGCCGCCGGGGGCGCCGACCCCACGCTGACACACCGGACCGCCGACGTCCGCCTGCTGCTGCGAGGTCCGGACGGCGAGCCCCTGACCAGCACCGACGTCGTCGTCGAGCAGACCCGGCACGCCTTCGGCTTCGGCTGCATCGGCTTCGACCTGATCGGCCTCGCGAACGGCGCGACCACCGACGCGCCGTCCGCGTTCGGCGGCGCGAGCGCCGGGTCCGCGCCCGCGCTCGCCGACCTCTGGTTCGACGTCTTCAACACCGTGACGCTGCCGTTCTACTGGGGCCAGTTCGAGCCCGAGCGCGGACGTCCGGACACCGAGCGCCTGCTGCGCGCGGCCCGCTGGTTCGCCGAGCGCGGCGCCCACGTCAAGGGCCACCCGCTCGCCTGGCACACCGTCGCACCGTCCTGGCTGCGCGACCTGCCCGTCGACGAGGTCGAGACGGCCGTGCGGGACCGCATCACGCGCGACGTCACCGCGTTCGCAGGCGTCGTCGACACGTGGGACGCCATCAACGAGGTCGTCATCATGCCCGTCTTCGACAAGGAGCCGAACGGGCTCACGCGCCTCGCCTGGGACCGCGGGCGCATCCCGACGATCCGGCTCGCGTTCGAGACCGCGCGCGCCGCCAACCCGGGCGCGACGCTCCTGCTCAACGACTTCGACATGTCCACCGCGTACGAGTGCCTCGTCGAGGGCGTGCTCGAGGCCGGCATCCAGGTCGACGCGCTCGGCCTCCAGAGCCACATGCACCAGGGCTACTGGGGCGAGGAGAAGACGCTGCGCATCCTCGACCGCTTCGCACGGTTCGGGCTGCCGCTGCACCTCACCGAGACGACGCTCGTGTCGGGCGAGATCATGCCCGCGCACGTCGACGACCTCAACGACCACCAGGTCGACTCGTGGCCGTCGACGCCCGAGGGCGAGGCGCGGCAGGCCGACGAGCTCGAGCGGCACTACCGCACGCTCCTGTCGCACCCCGCGGTCGCGTCCACGACCTACTGGGGGATCGCCGACGAGGGCGCGTGGCTCGGTGCGCCCGCGGGGCTCGTGCGCCGCGACGGGACGCCCAAGCCCGCCTACGACGCGCTGCGGCGGCTCGTGCGCGACGAGTGGTGGCTCGCGCCGACGACGCTGCGCACCGACGACGACGGGACGGTTCCGGTACGCGGGTTCCTCGGCGACTACGCCGTGACCGTCGGCGACCGCACGGTGCCGTTCGTGCTCGACGGCGGTGCCGTCGGGCCGGTCGAGGTGCGTCTGCCGGCCTGACCGCGGCCCGTGCCGGGGCGTGGTCCGCGGCTGGGAGGATGGGCGCGTGCCACGCCCGGACCTGCAGCCCGTCACCGACCCGTCCGACCCGCGGCTCGCCGACTACGTCTCCCTGACGGACGTCGCGCTGCGCTCCCGGCACGAGCCCGAGAAGGGCCTCTACATCGCGGAGTCGTCGACCGTGCTCGGCCGCGCGCTGCGGGCCGGGCACCGGCCGCGGTCCGTGCTGCTCGCGCCGCGCTGGGTGCCGGACCTCGAGCGCATGCTGGCCGACCTGCCCGACGACGGCGCGATCGTGCCCGTCTACGTCGCGGACGAGCCCGTGCTCGAGGCCATCACCGGCTTCCACGTGCACCGGGGCGCGCTCGCCGCGATGCACCGCCCGCCGCTCGCGCCCGTCGCCGACGTGCTCGCCGGTGCGCGTGACGGTGCCGGGGCGCGTCGCGTCGCGGTGCTCGAGGACGTCGTCGACCACACCAACGTCGGCGCCGCGTTCCGCTCCGCCGCCGCGCTCGGCGTCGACGCCGTGCTCGTCACGCCGCGCTGCGCCGACCCGCTCTACCGCCGCTCGGTGCGCGTGTCGATGGGGACCGTGTTCCAGGTGCCGTGGACGCGCATCGACCCGTGGCCCGACGGCATCGACGAGCTGCGCGCGCACGGGTTCGTCACCGCGTCCCTCGCTCTCGCCGACGACGCGCTCACGCTCGACGAGCTGGTCGCCGAGCCGCCCGGACGGCTCGCGCTCGTCCTCGGGGCCGAGGGGCACGGCCTCAAGCCCGCGACCGTCGCCGCGTCCGACCTCGTCGTGCGCATCCCCATGGCCGGGGGCGTGGACTCGCTCAACGTCGCTGCCGCGGCCGCGGTCGCGTTCTGGGCGACGCGCGCCTGAGCCGCTCCTCGGGCAGCCGGTCGGGTCCGTCCCGTGTGACGAGACGCACACGCGGCCGCTCGGGCGAATCGGGGTGCGCGATGTCGGTGGCGTGCGGCAGGCTCGGAGGCTGACGCCGGCGTCTGCGGTCCTCGCTGTGCTCGCGTGCGCCGCAGGAGCACGGGTGCGACGAGGACGGAGGTGGGACGTGGCCGCATGGGGCCCCGGCGCGTTCGACGCCCACCCCGCGCTCGACTTCCTCGAACGACTCACGTTCCAGCACGCCGAGGTCGACGCGACCCTCGACGTCGTGCCCGGCTCGGTCGACGTCGACGCCGTCGCCGAGCGCCTGCGCCACGAGCTGCGCTCCGCCGCCGACGGCTTCCCGTTCGCGTGCTACGCCTTCCCGCAGTCCACCTACGCCACGGCCGGCCTCGTCGCCGCGGTGCTCACCGGTGCGCACCGCCGACCCCCGTCGCGCCGCCGCCGCGGCGGTCGCGACCGGCTCGGGCTGGGCGCGCACGGCGGGCACACCGTGCTGCTCACCGAGCGGCACGCGCTCGACCTGCAGCCCGACGCCCGGGCCGCCGCCCGCGTCCTCGCGTCGCCCGAGGCCTGGGCCGACGAGCCCGACGCGACCGTGCACCTGCTCGCCGCGACGCGGCAGCTCGAGTCGCTGCTCGGCCGCACCTACGCGCCGTCGCCCGCACCGCTGCGCGTGCCGGGGCAGGCCGTGTGGGGCCGGACGCTCCCGCACCGCCGCTGACGCGTCCGCGCTGACGGCGCGCCGCTGACGATCCCGCTGACGCACGGCAGTCGACGCCCACGCCGTGAGCACCCACGAGTCGCCCCGGCGTCCCACGCCGCCGGCTCCACCGGTCAGCCGAGCGCGAGCCCTTCCACGACCTCGACGCCCGGTGCGGACGCGAGCAGCGCACCGGGCAGCGCGACCTTCGAACGGCGCAGACCGCTGCCGATGACGACGACCGGGCCCGCGTCCGGGTCGTCCGTCGCGACGCGCGCGTCGACCAGCACCCGGTAGTCCGCCGGCAGGCCGAGCGGCGTGATGCCGCCGTACTCCATCCCCGACTCCGCGACCGCGCGGTCCGTCGGCAGGAACGACGCCTTGCGCACGTCCAGCAGCCGCTTCACGGCGTTGTTGACGTCCGCCCGGGTCGTCGCACGCACGACAGCCGCGGCGACGCGCTCGTCGCCCTCGCGGCGGCCTGCCACCAGCACGCAGTTCGCCGACGCCGCCGGCGGCAGGTCGTAGGCGGCCGTGAGCGCCGCGGTGTCCGCCAGGTCGGGGTCGATCTCGGTGACCACCACGGCGTCCGCGACGCGGTCGTCGGCGGCGGCCCACGCCTCGACCGCGGCGCGCACCGGGTCGGCCAGCAGGTCGGGGCGGTCGAGCGCGCGGACCCAGGTCAGCGAGCCGAGCGTCGTCGTCGGGTCCGCCGTCACCGCTGGTACGTCCCGACGAGCACGGCACGCGCGAGCGTGTGGAACACGACGGCGGTGTTCACCGCGCCCGGCATCGCGTCCGGTCCGACGCCGAGCGAGTCGGTGTCGAGCGCGTGCACGACGAAGAAGTACCGGTGCACCTGGTCCCCGGGCGGGGGAGCAGCGCCGACGTAGGCGGGCTCGCCGTCGTCGCCGCGCAGCGCGAAGGCCCCGTCGGGCAGCGTCGTGCTGCCGGCGGTCCCCGCGCCCGTCGCGAGCTCGGTCGTCGTCGCGGGCACGTCCACGAGCGTCCAGTGCCACCAGCCCGCCGGGCCGGGGGCGTCCGGGTCGAAGCAGCTCACGACGAACGAGCGCGTCTCGGGCGGGAAGCCCGACCACGCCAGGTGCGGCGACACGTTGGCGCCGGCCGGGGTGTTCGTGTGCGCGTCGGGGAGGCGGTCGCCGTGCGTGACGTCGTCGCTGCGCAGCTCGAACGACGGCACCGCGGGCAGCAGCGAGTACGGGTCGGGGGCGACGGGGCGGGTCAGCGAGGTCATCGCGTCATCATCGCCCGGCGGGGCGTGCGGTGCGCGCGGTCCAGGCCTGGCGATCGCCCGGGCGGGTGGCTCGGATTGACACGCCTCCGGGTGTCAGCGTCTACTGAGATACTTCGAACAGATGTTCGATCGGATGCGAGATCACGAACGTCGCCGCAGGTCACAGCGGTGTACGTGCGTGCTGGAGGTGGGTGCCGATGGCGGCGAGCGTGCTGTCCGAGCAGGCACGGGTCGAGCTGGCCCGGGCCGTGCTGGCGCACGCCGAGCTGCGGACCGGGGCACGCAGCGTCCGGGTCGGGACGCGCCCGGCCGAGCCGTCCGCGAGCCCTGCCGCGGGCACCCGGCACGGGTCGGAGACCGGGTCCACGCCGGCCGGCGGCGCGCCCGTGCCGTTCGCGGCGGACCCGGTGCGCGGGGCGACACGTCCGTCGTCGGGTCTGCTGCCGACGCACCGTGCCGACCGGTCCACGGCGTCCGCGACGCCCGGCGCCGTGCCCACCGACCGTGCCGTGTCGCCGCACGGCGTGCCCGTCGACCACACCGCGTCGCCGCACACCGCCCCCGCCGACCGCACCCTGTCGTCGCGGGCCGCGGACGAGGCGTGGGCACGGTCGCACCCGACCACGTCCGTGCCCCGGCCCGCCGGGGTGCTCGCCGCCGAGCGGCCGCCGCTGCCCGTCCCGGACCGGCTCGCGCCGCTGCTGCCTGACGGGCTGCGCCGCGGTGCGACGACGGCCGTCGTGGGATCGACCTCGCTCGTCCTGGCGATGCTCGCGCACGCCTGCGCGGGCGGGGCGTGGGCGGCCGTCGTGGGGCAGCCGACCGTGGGGCTGCTCGCCGCCGCGGAGGCCGGGGTGGCGCTCGAACGGCTCGCGCTCGTGCCGCGGCCGGGCCAGGACGCCGCGACCGTCGTCGCGGCGCTCGTCGACGGCATCGACGTGGTGCTCGTCGGGCCGGACACCGTGCTCACCGACACCGACCGGCGCCGGCTGTCCGCGCGGGCGCGCGACCGCGGCGCGGTGCTGCTGTCGAGCGTCGCGTGGCCGGGCGCGTCGACGGTGCTGACCGTCGAGGCGGGCCGCTGGTGGGGCGTCGGCGCGGGGGACGGGCGGCTGCGCACGCACGAGCTGCGCGTCACACGGTCGGGGCGCGGCGGGTCGGCCGTGCCGCTGTCCGTGGACGTCACGCTGCCGCTGTCGGCGGACAGCCCGTCCGTCCCCGTCGCGCCGCCCGCGGCGACGGTCGTGCCGCCCGAGGTCGTCGACGAGCAGCAGCCGGCCGTCGGCCTGCGGCTCGTGGGTTGAGAGGCGCGTCGTGAGCACCCGCACCACCGTCCTCTGGGTCCCCGACTGGCCCGTCGTCGCCGCGACCACCGCCGACGAGGTCCCCGCGCACCTGCCCGCCGCCGTGCACGACGGCCGGCGCGTCACCGCCGTCTCGGCGCTCGCGCGCGTCGAGGGGGTCCGTCGCGGCATGCGGCGTCGGCAGGCGCAGGGGTGCTGCCCCGAGCTCGTGCTGCTGCCCGCCGACGACGCGCGCGACGTGCGCCTGTTCGAGCCGGTCGCGAGCGCCGCGGAGACCGTCGTCGCCGGGATCGAGGTCGTGCGCGCCGGTCTGCTGCTGCTGCCCGCCGGGGGTGCCACCCGGTACCACGGGTCGGAGGACGTGCTCGCGGAGCGGCTCGTCGACGCCGTCGCCGCGCGCGCGGGGCACGAGAGCGCGGTCGGCACCGCCGACGGGCTGCTCGCCGCGGTCGTCGCCGCGCGCACCGGGGCCGTCGTGCCGCCGGGCTCGTCGCCCGCGTTCCTCGCCGCACGCGGGGTCACCGAGCTCGTGCACGCCGCCGTCACCGAGGACGCCGCCCAGCAGGTCGCCGACCTCGTCGACCTGCTGCACCGGCTCGGCCTGCGCACGCTCGGGCAGCTCGCCGCGCTGCCGACCGGGGACGTGCACGCGCGCTTCGGGCGGCTCGGCGTGTGGGCGCAGACGCTCGCGCGCGGCGACGACGAGCGCCCACCGGCCCGTCGCCGCCCCGAGGCCGACCTCGAGGTCGTCGCCGAGCTCGACCCGCCCGTCGACCGGGTCGACACCGCGACGTTCGCCGGCCGCCGGCTGGCCGAGGACCTGCACGCGCAGCTCGTGCACCGGTCCGTGTCGTGCGGGCGCATGCAGATCGCCGCGCGCACCGACGACGGCACCGACCTGGTCCGCACCTGGCGCACCGACCTCGGCGGGTTCGGCGGGCTGACGCCGCAGCGCATCACCGACCGCATCCGCTGGCAGCTCGAGAGCTGGCTGTCGTCCACGGCCGTCGCGACCGCCCGCAGCCGCGCGCAGGACGCCCCCGAGCGCGTCCGTGCGGCCCGTGCGCGCGCCGCACGTGCCCGGGCCGCGCGCGACGGGTCGCAGGACCCGTGGGCGTTCGACGACCTCGTCGACGAGCCGTGGGTCGACGACGACGTCCGGCCCGTGACGCTCGTGCGGCTCGCCGTCACCGCGCTCGACGTCGCCCCTGCGGGTGCGGAGCAGGGCCGGCTGTGGGGCGGCCCGTCGGGCGGCGACCTGCGGGCGCACCGCGCGCTCGACCGCGTGCAGGGGATCGTCGGCGGGCAGGGCGTGCTCACCGCGACGCTCCAGGGCGGTCGCGGTGTGCGCGACCAGGTGCACCTGCAGCCGTGGGGCGAGCAGACGCAGGCCGTGCGCGCCGCCGACCTCCCGTGGCCCGGGCGGCTGCCGGACCCGGCTCCCGCGACCGTCCTCGCACGTCCGCTCCCTGTCGACGTGCGCGACGCCGCCGGGCGGCCCGTGGTCCTCGACGTCCGCGTCGGGCTGCGCGGCGAGCCCGCGACGGTCCGCTGGCCGCTCGCGTCGGACGCCGACGTGCCGTCGGGGGCGCGGGCGTCGGCGCGCTCGGCAGGACCGGGCGCGTGGGGTCCCGGTGGGACGGCACGTCCGTCGGCGTACCGGACGTCGTCCGCAGACGGCTCGTCGGGCCACCTCCCGTCGTCCGCTCGGCTCGCGCCGTCGGCTCGTCCCGGCTCGTCCGCGCGGTTCCCCTCGTCGGGCGGTCTCACGTCGGCCGACGGGTTCCTGGCGTCCGACGGGTGGCCGTCCGGCGGGCCGCGACCGGGTGCGGGTGTCGCGTCGGACGACGGACCCGGCGAGCCGGGCGGAGTGCGCGAGCGGGCGGTCGTCGGGTGGGCGGGCCCGTGGCTGTCGAGCGAGCGCTGGTGGGGGACCGGAGGACGGGGCGGCGTGCGCGGGCACCTGCAGGTCGCGTTCGACGACGGTGACGCGGTGCTGCTCGCCGGCGACGCGGACGGCTGGACGTGCGAGGCGACGTATGACTGACAACTGGCTGGCGCCCGACCGCTCGGCGGTACCTGACGTCTCCCGCACGTCGCGGGCCTCCTTCCCGCCGCGGTACGCCGAGCTGCACGTGCACTCGGCGTTCAGCTTCCTCGACGGCGCGAGCCAGCCCGAGGAGCTCGCCGCGGAGGCCGCCCGGCTCGGGCTCGGCGCGCTCGCGCTCACCGACCACGACGGGCTGTACGGCGTCGTCCGGTTCTCGCAGGCCGCGAAGGCCGTCGGGCTGCCCACCGCGTTCGGCGCCGAGCTGCACCTGCCCGCCCCCGACGGCCGCAAGCACGCGCGGGAGCGCACGCGCGCCACCCCGGGGCTGCCGGTGCTCGACCTGCCGACGGGCGTGCCCGACCCGCGCGCGTCCCACCTCCTGGTGCTCGCGCGCGGACCCGCGGGGTACCGGGCGCTGTCCCGGTCGATCGCCGAGGCGCACCTGCGCACGGGGGAGAAGGGTGCCGCGGACTACCGGCTGGAGGAGCTCGCCGCGAACGCCGCGGGCCAGTGGCTCGTGCTCACGGGCTGCCGCAAGGGCTCCGTGCGGCGCGCGCTCGCGGGCGGCGACCCGTCGGGCGTCGGCGGGGTCGCACCGGGGGGTCTGGACGCCGCACGCACCGAGCTGGACCGGCTCGTCGCGCTGTTCGGCCGGGACAACGTCGCCGTCGAGGTCACCGCGTCGGCCGACCCCTACGACTCCGAGCGGGCCGACGCGCTCGCGTCGCTCGCCGCCGACGCGGGCCTCCCGCTCGTCGCGACGGGCAACGTGCACTACGCGACGCCGCGCGACGCGGACCTCGCCGCGGCGCTCGCGGCCGTCCGGGCCCGCTCGTCCGTCGAGGACCTCGACGGGTGGCTGCCCGCGGCCCCCGTCGCGCACCTGCGGTCCGCGGAGGAGATGCTCGCGCTGCACCGGCGGCACCCGTCGGCGGTCGGCACGGCCGCGGCGCTCGCGGCCGAGTGCGCGTTCGACCTGTCGCTCGTCGCACCGCAGCTGCCGCCGTACCCGGTCCCGGACGGGCACACCGAGGCGACGTGGCTGCGCGAGCTCGTCCGGCAGGGCGCGCTCGAGCTGTACGGGCCGCCCGACGACGAGCGCGTGCCCGGCGCGTACGCGCAGCTCGCGCACGAGCTCCGCGTCATCGAGGACCTCGGGTTCCCGGGGTACTTCCTCGTCGTCTACGACCTGGTGAAGTTCTGCCGCGACCACGGGATCCTCGCGCAGGGCCGCGGCTCGGCCGCGAACTCGGCGGTCTGCTACGCGCTGCGCGTCACGGCCGTCGACGCGGTGCGGCACGGGCTGCTGTTCGAGCGGTTCCTCGCACCCGAGCGTGACGGGCCGCCGGACATCGACGTCGACATCGAGTCCGCGCGCCGCGAGGAGGTCATCCAGTACGTCTTCGAGAAGCACGGCCGGTCGCACGCCGCGCAGGTCGCCAACGTCATCTCGTACCGGCCGCGCTCCGCGATCCGCGACGCGGCCCGGGCCCTCGGGTACGACGCCGGCCAGCAGGACGCGTGGGCCAAGTCCATCGAGCGCTGGGGCAGTCTGCGTCCGCCGGAGCCCGCACCGGCACCCCCGCCGGCACCCCCGTCGCCGGCGCGCCCGACACCGCCGCCGCCCGCCCCGCCGGGACCGTCGGGCCGGCGGCGGTCCGCCGAGACCCCCGCCGCCGGACCGCAGGGGGTTCCGGCGGCGGGCCGTCCCGACCGGTCGCACGACGGCCGTGCCGGGTCGCCCGGTCGACCGGACGACGGCCGTGCCGGATCGCCCGGTCGACCGGAACGCCCGCACGACGGCCGCGCCGGATCGCCGGGCCGCCCCGACCGCCCGCACGACGGGCACGTCGGACTGTGGCCGCCGGAGGGCCACGGTTCGGGGGGTGAGCCGCACGACCGGGCCACGGCCGTCAGCACGGCGCGCGACGAGCGGCGCCGTGCCAAGGCGTCGATGTGGGGCAACACCTACGAGCCGCCGCCGGTGCTGACGCGCTCACCGCGCGGGACCGAGGTGCCGGGGCTCGCGACGTCCGACGGCCACGACGTCGTCCCCGCGGTGCTGCCGCCCGCGGCGAGCGACCTCGACGAGATCCCGGAGCACGTCGTCGACCTCGCGGACCGGTTCCTGCGTCTGCCACGCCACCTCGGGATCCACTCGGGCGGGATGGTGATGTGCGACCGGCCCGTGATCGAGGTGTGCCCGGTGGAGTGGGCGCGCATGCCGGGGCGCACGGTCCTGCAGTGGGACAAGGAGGACTGCGCCGACGCGGGACTCGTGAAGTTCGACCTGCTGGGCCTCGGGATGCTCACGGCGCTGCGGCTCGCGTTCACGGACGTCGAGAAGCACGAGGGGGAGAAGCTCGACCTGCACGCGTTGCCCGCCGAGGACGCACGCGTCTACGACCTCCTGAGCGCGGCGGACACCGTCGGGGTGTTCCAGGTGGAGTCACGTGCGCAGATGGGGACGCTGCCACGGCTGCGACCGCGCACGTTCTACGACATCGTCATCGAGGTCGCGCTCATCCGGCCCGGGCCGATCCAGGGCAACTCGGTGCACCCGTACATCGAGCGCGCGCACGGCCGGCAGGCCGTCACGTACCTGCACCCGCTGCTGGAGAAGTCGCTCGCCAAGACCAAGGGCGTGCCGCTGTTCCAGGAGCAGCTCATGCAGATGGCGATCGACGTCGCCGACTTCACCCCCGCGGAGGCCGACCAGCTGCGCCGCGCGATGGGCTCGAAGCGCTCGACGGAACGCATGGAGGCGCTCAAGGGGCGGCTCATGTCGGGCATGGCGTCGCACGGCATCGGGCCGGACGTGGGGGAGCAGATCTACGAGAAGCTGCGCGCGTTCGCGGACTTCGGCTTCCCCGAGTCGCACGCGTACTCGTTCGCGTTCCTCGTGTACGCGAGCGCGTGGCTGAAGGTGTACCACCCGGCCGCGTTCTACGCGGGGCTGCTCGCGGCGCAGCCGATGGGCTTCTACTCGCCGCAGAGCCTCGCCGCGGACGCCCGCCGGCACGGCGTCGAGGTGCTGCGGCCCGACGTGCAGGCGTCCGACGTGCAGGCGTGCGTCGAACGCACCGGCCCGACGCCGCCGGACGGGGAGCCGCTGCTGGTCCCCGCACCGAGCGGCACGGGACCGGCCGTCGCCGCGGGTGTGCGGACGGGCGCCGACGCGGACGTGCCGCGCTCGCTCGCGGTGCGCCTCGGGCTCGCGTCGGTGCGGTCGGTGGGGGAGGACGTCGCGCAGAAGGTCGTCGACGAGCGCGTCGCGCACGGCCCGTTCGCGGACCTGCGCGATCTCGTGCGGCGCGTCCGGCTGACCACCGTGCAGGTCGAGGCGCTCGCGACCGCGGGTGCGCTCGACAGCCTCGGCTCGACCCGCCGCGAGGCGCTGTGGGCGGCCGGGGCGCTCGCGCAGGAAGGGCCGGACACGCTGCCCGGGGTGAGCGTCGGGGTCGCGGCGCCGACGCTGCCGGGGCTCAGCGACGTCGAGGTCGCGACGGCCGACGTGTGGGCGACGGGCGTGTCCGTCGACTCCTACCCGACGCAGTTCGTCCGCGACGGCCTGGACGAGGCGGGGGTGCTGCGCGTCGTCGACGCGTTCCGCCACGAGCCCGGGCGACGGGTCGCCGTCGCGGGGGTCGTGACGCACCGGCAGCGTCCGGGCACCGCGGGCGGGGTGACGTTCCTGTCGCTCGAGGACGAGACCGGGCTGCTCAACATCGTGTGCTCCGCGGGTCTGTGGCAACGGTTCCGACGCGTCGCGCGGACCTCCCGGGCGCTCGTCGTGCGTGGTCGCCTGGAACGGTCCGACGGCGCGACGAACCTCGTCGCCGAGCACCTGGGCGTCCTGTCGCTCAAGGTCCGCTCCACGTCCCGCGACTTCCGCTGACACACCCGACGCCCTGGCGACGGGTCTTCGCTAGCCTCCCGCCCATGCTCGGACCCCTCGCCGCGTACCTGCCCACCCCGCGCACCGCCGACGGCGGCGTCGCCCCCGGCGTGCTGGCCGCGCTCGCGGACCGCGCCGTCGCTGCCGGAGCGGACGCGGTCGCGGTGCTCGGGTCGACCGGCGGCTTCGCCTACCTGAACGGTGGTGACCGGGCGCGCGTCGCGCGGGCCGCGGTCGAGGCGGTCGACGGCCGGGTGCCCGTGGTCTGCGGGATCGGCGCGCTCACGACGGCCGACGTGCTCGGCCACGCCGCCGCCGCGCGCGCCGCGGGCGTCGACGCGGTGCTGCTCCCGCCGATGTCCTACCTGCCGCTCACCGCCGGCGAGGCGCTCGCGCTGTACCGGGACGTCGCCGCGCTCGCGGAGGTGCCCGTGTGGATCTACCACAACCCCCGCACGACGGGCCTCGAGCTCACGGTCGACGACCTCCTCGCGATCGCCGCGCTGCCCGGTATCGGCGGCCTCAAGGACCGCGGCCTCGACGCCGCCGACGTCCGCACGCGCTGCGCCGCGCTGCTCGCCGGTGTGCCGGCGCACGTCGAGGTCGGGTTCAGCGGTGACGCGCTCGGGTCGCAGGCGCTGCTCGCGGGTGCCCGGACGTGGCACAGCGGCCTCGCGGGCATCCTGCCGGGCCCGTGGGTCGCGACGGCCGCCGCTGCGGTCGCCGGTGACGTCCCGACCGTCGACGCGTGGACGCAGCGGCTCGCCCCGCTGACCACCCTCGGTGCGCGATGGGGGGCGATGCGCCTCGCGGGCGCCGTGGCCCGGCACGTCGCGCTCGACCTCGGCCCGCTGCCCGCCCCGCTGCTCGACCCTCCGGCCGTCGTGCTTGCGGAGGTCGAGGCGGCCGTCGAGGCGGCCCTGGCCTGACACCCGCCGCGACGCGCCCGACTGCCGCCTGCCCGGGTTCAGCCGTGCGCGGGCGTGCTCGCGGTGTCGTCGTCGCTGGTCGGCCGCACCTCGTCGTCCGCCTCGTCCTCCTCCATCGGCGGGTCGAGGGTCCGCAGGCGGGAGAAGATCGCCCAGACGACGGACACGAGCGGCACGGCGATGACGGCGCCAAGGATCCCGGCCGTGAGCGTCCCCGCCGTGACGGCGAGCGCGACGACGACGGGGTGCAGCGACACCTGCTTGCCCATGACGAGCGGCTGCAGGATGTGCCCCTCGAACTGCCCGATGAGCGCGATGCCGATGCCGACGATCGCCGCGGACCACAGCCCGTTCGCGGCGAGCGCGACGATCATCGCGATGATCATGGCGGCGGGTGCGCCGACCAGCGGGATGAACGCACCGATCATGACGAGCACCGCGAGCGGCGCCGACAGCGGCACGCGCAGGATCGTCAGCAGGATGAACGCGAGCAGGCCGTCGGTGACGGCGATGATGACCGTCCCGCGCGTGTAGCCGGAGAACGTGTACCAGCCGGCGCCGCCCGCGACCTTCCAGGTCTCGCGGAACCGCGTGGGCAGCTGGTTGAGGAACCAGGTCCACATCTCCTGCCCGCGGGCCAGGAAGAACACCGTGCAGAAGATCGCGAGCGCGAGCGCGGTGAAGATCTCGACGACGGACCCGGCACCGGCTGCGGCCTGCGACGCGAGGTCGCCCGCGTGGTCCTGCACCCACTTCTGGGCGTTGCTGATCCACTCGGCGATCTGGTCGTTCGTGATCGTGAACGGCAGCGACCCGCTCTGCAGGAAGTCGGTGATCTGCGAGATGCCGTCGCTGAACTGCTTCGTGAGGTCGTTCCACTGGTTCGCGATCGAGTACCCGATGTAGGTGAGCAGCCCGACGAAGAACAGGATCCCGCCCAGGATCGCGAGCGCCGTCGCCAGCCCGCGCCACATGAACCGCGACAGGAAGTCGACGATCGGCCGCAGCACCGCGCTGAACACGAACGCGAGGAACACCGCGATGAACAGCAGCTGCACGCGGGACGTGGCGTAGAACACGAGCGCGACGGCCGCGAGCACCACGAGGAGCCGCCAGGACACTCCCGCCATGACCCGCAGCCAGTGCGGTGCGGTGTGCTCGACCCCGTACACGCTGGGGTTGCGTCGTGCCCCTGCCACCTTGCGGGCTGCCGGGTTGCTCGGGCCGGTCAGCCCCTTGCTCCCGGTGCCGGTCGCCTCGGCCATGAACCCCCCGCCACCTCGGACTCGATCCCCGGCGCTGATGCCCAGGCCGGTGGCGTCAGTCTGCACCCCGGGGCCGATGCATGCCCGGCCGCCGCACCGTGCTATCTTTTCTGCCGCACCTGAGGGAGCCCACGGGCCCCCGGACGGTCCACCTGTCCGGGTGGCGGAATGGCAGACGCGCTAGCTTGAGGTGCTAGTGCCCGAAAGGGCGTGGGGGTTCAAGTCCCCCTCCGGACACTCGTTGAGACAGCGAACACGAAGGGCCTCGATCCACGGATCGGGGCCCTTCGTGTGTGTGCGGGCAGCCCGGACACCCGTCACCGCGCCGCGGCGGCGCCGGCGACCGCCGCGGGGGTGACCGGGACGACGGAGGCGACGGCCCAGGCGGGCAGGTCGAGGTCGATCTCGAGGACGCCCGACTCCCGGACCGTGATCGTCCACCGGCGCAGGTCGTCCGCGACGGCCTTGAGCGCGGCGGTCTGGGCGCGGGTGAGGTTGAGCGGCTCGCCCATCTGGTGCCACGCCTCCGCGGCGTTGCCGTGCTCCCAGTCGAGCTGCTCGACCTGGAACACCGTGCCCGGCTCGAGGCCGGCGATCGTGTGGCGGACCCGCCGGGCCGTCCCGATCTCCCGGTACGCGCGCGTCGCGGCGTAGGAGTCGTGCTGCTCGACGCCGCGGGTGCCCATCTCGGCGGGGTAGTTCAGGAACACCGCGGACACGCGGCCGTCGTCGGACGAGCGCGTGATGATGCCCTGCTCGTCCTGGTGGACGACGCGGTCGCCCAGCCGGTTCAGCATCGCGACGGCGTGGAACGTGGGCTTGTGGATGCCCTGCTCGTTGACGAACCCGAAGCCGCCGTGGAACGGGCCGAGCCCGGCGCCGCCCTCCTCGAAGATGTCGGTGAACGTCCAGTAGGAGATCGAGTCCGCCAGCGCGGCGCCCTTGAGGAGCGCGCGCGTGATGTACGTCGCGGCGAACAGGGTGTCGTGCGTGCGGTCCCGGCTCGACGGCGAGCTCGACCACTCGGTGATGTGCAGCTCGGCGTCGGGGTACGGGCTCGCGGCGATGAGCTCGCGCATGAGGCGCAGGTCCTGCTCGGTGGCGTCGACGTGGCGGTGGATGGCTCTGAACCCGCTGCCGGTGCCGTCGGCGGCGTAGTCCGTCGGGTAGAGGTGCGTCGAGAGGAAGTCGAGCGGGAGGTCGCGCTCGGCGCACCACTCGACGAGCTCGCGGACCCAGACCGGCTGCCAGTCGAGCGCGTCGGGGTCGGGTGCCTGGCCGGTCGCGAACTCGGCCGCGCGGTCGTAGGTCTCGCCGGCGTAGCGGGCGTCGGGCACGAACACGGACGTCGACGGCCCGCCGACCTTGAGCTGCGGGTCGATCGCCTTCAGGGCGCGCGCGGTCGCCTCGTAGAGCTCGAAGTACTCGGTGCGGGTGCCGGTCCAGAAGTGGGGGACCAGGTTGGGCTCGTTCCACACCTCGAACCGCCACTGGCGCACCTCGTCGAGGCCGTACCGCTCGATCCAGTGCCGCACCGTCTCGCTCACGAGGCGGACCCACTCCGCCATGTCGGTGGGCGGGCTGCAGTGCGCCTTCCACCAGAACAGCGTCTCGGTCTGCGTGGCCAGGTCCCGGGGCATGAACCCG
Organism: Cellulomonas algicola; assembly: GCF_019024305.1. Classification (NCBI taxonomy): domain Bacteria; kingdom Bacillati; phylum Actinomycetota; class Actinomycetes; order Micrococcales; family Cellulomonadaceae; genus Cellulomonas; species Cellulomonas algicola. Next base: position 79,308 of record NZ_JAHKSJ010000018.1, read on the forward strand.
AGCTCGACGAACGGGCGCGCGCCCGCGTCGAGGATCGCGTCGAACACCATGTCGACGTAGCTGAAGGTGATCGGCGGCTCGGGCAGGACCTCCGGCGGGGCGAACCCGCCGCCGTAGGTGGCGCGGTACACGAACATGTCGTCGTGGAACAGGCCGTGGAACCGCACGGACCGGACCCCGAGCACGTCGACGGCCTCGCGGAGGTGGGCCTGCCAGTCGGCGCGCAGCGCCTCGTTGGCCCGGCCCGCGCCCACGCACCGGTTCCACACGTGGTGCAGCGGCGCGTCCGTCGGCGGCGCGCCGTCCACCCGGAGCGCGTCGAGCGCGTGCGCGTCGTGGGACATGGAGATCTCCTTCGGTCCACGCGGTGCCTCCTGCGGTCCGTCGCGGCCGGGCACCGTCCGTCGGGTCAGGTTCGGGGGGTCGAGTGCTGCCGATCCGCGGCGGCGTGTGCACCGAGCCGCCCGGCGAGAGCGTCCAGGGTGTCCCGCGCGGACGCGAACCCCACCCAGTCGAGGTGGCCGTGGGGCACGCCCGCCCGGGTCACCTCGACGACGTCGACGCCGGCGGCGCGCAGGCGCGTGCTGAAGTGCTCGCCGCTCGCCCGGAACGCGTCGCACTCGGCGTTCTCCACGTAGGTCGCGGGGAAGCCCTCGAGACGCGCCGCCAGGCCGGGGAACGCCTCGTCGTCGGACTGCTTCGGCTCGTGCCCGAGCACCGTGCGGTTCGTGGCGTCGACCATCCACAGCGGGAGCTGGAGCGCGCGCGGAGCAGAGTCGACCGCCGCGCGGAGCTCGGCTCCGAGCTCCGGCACCCGGGCGTGCAGCATCGGATACACCAAGAACGTCTGCCAGGGCGCCCGGCCGTCCTCGACGGTCCGCAGGGTCACGGCCGCGGCGAGGAAGGCGCCCGCGCTCGCGCCACCGATCGCGACCCGAGCCGTGTCGACCCCGAGGCGTGCCGCGTCCGCGCGCACGGCGTCGAGCACGGCGCGGCAGTCGTCCTGCGGGACGGGGAACCGGACGGGCTCGCCGCGCTCGTCGACGCGGTCGCCGACGGTGCCGCCGAGCTCGGGCATCACCGGGCACAGGCGGTAGTCGACCGACACGACCACGGCGTCCGCGCGGCCGGCGACGCCGCGGGCGACCTCGTGCGCCTCCGCCATGTCGAGGTCGCCCCACGCGAACGCGCCGCCGTGCATCCAGACCAGGCACGGTCGGCCGCGTTCGGGTGGCGGGCCCACCGGCGTGTAGACGCGCACGGGCACCGGGCCGTGCGGGCCGGGGACCACCTGGTCGACCACGGTCAGGTCCCAGTCCTCGGGCGGCCCGAACGGTGCCTTCCACCGCGCGACGACCGCCTCGGGGATCTGCGTGAAGTCCGGGTGGTCCTCGACGAGGTGGCGCCGCGCCTCGAGCTCGGGCACCAGTCGTCCCGTCATGGCCGCATCCCTCCGATGTCGTCGCCGACGCGGAACCAGTCGACGTCCACGTGCCCGCCGGTCTCGGCCGTCGCGTAGCAGAAGATCGCGAACCGGTACCCGGTGAAGTGGTCGAGGCTGTACTCCATCGCCAGGTCGTCGCCGATCGGCGTCCACGCATCACCGTCGAGCGAGTACGCGAACGAGGCGCGGTCGGCGGCATCCCGGAAGTCCACGTCCACCCGGAGCAGGACCGTCTCAGAGGTCAGCGGCACGGGAGCGCTGGTGAAGGCCACGCCGCCGTTCCGGTCGGCACGGCGCATGACGAGCCGGCGGGCACCGTCGGCCATCTCGACCGCCACGTACCCGTACTTCTGCTGGAGCGCGGACAGCCCGGCGACGTCGCCGTCCACCATCGCGGAGACGTCCAGCGAGATCGCGGCGGCGCTCGCGGGCCCGTACGTGCGCTGGGTGAGCGTGTTGCGGGCGTCGAGGATGCCGGACGCGATGCTGCCCGTGGTGAGCCGCAGGTGGCCGGGCCGGTCGGTGAGCGACCAGAACCGGTGGTCCGGGTTGTGGTTCCACTGCCATGTGAGCCCGAGGCTCGACCCGTTCCAGGCGTTCTCGTCCGACGCCGTCAGCGCACCGGCACCAACGGCGTTCCAGTAGCCGGCCGGCGTGGGTGCGTTGTCGAAGTCATCCGAGACGAGGAGCTCGGTCGCCCCCGCCGACGTCGCCGTTCCCGGGAGCGTCGTCCCGGCGTCGAGCGTGTAGACCGGCCACCCGTCCTCGTCCCAGGTCACGCGCGCGAGCTGCGGTGCGCGCCCGAGCGGCCCCTCGTCCTGGAAGAGCATCGCGTACCAGTGCCCGTCGGCCGCCTGGACGACGCCGCCCTGGGCGACGCCGTCGCCGGGGCGCCCGTCGACCGTGACCGCCTGGCGGAGCACGACCCTGCCCTCCCAGGTCCCGCCCTGGGACTGCGGCGTCAGCGACGTCGACCGCCACACGACCTCCTGGCGGATCCCGTCCGTCGGCCACTCGATCATGAAGACGTAGTAGTGGTCGCCGATCTTGTACGCGTGCGCGCCCTCGGCGTCCAGGCCGCTGGTCTGGTCGACGTTCGCGTCGTCGACGAGCCGCGTCGCCGGACCGTCCCAGACGAAGGTCCCGTCGTCGTCCCGGCGGAGCCGGCGCAGGTCGATCACCCCGCCGCCGTAGACGAGGGAGGTGTCCCCGTCGTCGAACAGCAGCGACTGGTCGTGGGCGTAGCCGTCGAGGACCGACCGCGTCCACGGGCCGTGCTCGATGCTCGGCGTCGCGTAGACGTACGTCGTGTCGGTGGTCAGGCTGCCGACCGAGACGTAGAACGTGCCCTCGTGGTACCGGATGCTCGCGGCCCAGCTGCCCCGCCCGTAGGCGTTCTGCCCGTCGCGCAGGGCGAGCGCGTCCGTGTCGTCGAGGATCGCGCCGGTGTAGCCGACGATCGACCAGTGCACCAGGTCGCTCGAGCGCATGATCGGCACGCTCGGCGCGAAGTACATGGTCGTGCTGACCATGTAGTAGTGCCCACCGTCGTGGACGACGTCCGGGTCGGGGACGTCCGCGACGATGACCGGGTGGGCGAAGGTGAGCGCCCGGTCGCCACGCTCCATCAGCGCAGGGCCAGACTGACGGTGACGTAGGAGTGGGCGGGGAGGTCGACCTCGAGCCCGCGCGCGTGGGGCCGCACGTCGTCGTACGCGGTCGGCCGGACGGCGTCGAGCTGCTCCGGGGTGTTGTGCGCGTCCAGGGCCGCCGCGGTCAGCACGCGCGCCTCGTGCCCGACGACGTCGCGGCCGCGCAGGTCGAGCACGACCGTGCGGGCGGTGTCGGCGTCGAGGTTCGACAACGAGACCAGCGCGGTGTCGCCCTTGACCGACGCGGACGCCGAGACCAGCGGGAGCTCGGTCCCGTCGACGGTCCGGGTCTGCACGTCGCGCAGGTGGACGGCGAGCGCGGCGGCGTCGTGGTGCCCGCGGTTCATCGCGAACACGTGGTACGTCGGCGTGAGCACCAGCGCGCCGGTGTCCGGGTCGGTGAGGATCATCGCCTGCAGCACGTTGACCGTCTGCGCGATGTTCGCCATCACGACCCGCTCGGCGTGCCGGTGGAACGCGTCGAGGTGCACGGACGCGACCAGCGCGTCGCGCAGCGTGTTCTGCTGGTACAGGAACCCGGGGTTCGTGCCCTTCTCGACGTTCCACCACGTGCCCCACTCGTCGACGACCAGGCCGACCTTGCGGTGCGGGTCGTACCGGTCCATCACCGTCGAGTGGCGGGTGAGCAGCTCCTCCATGCGGCGAGCCCGGGCCATCGTCGTGTACCACTCGTCGGTGCTGAAGCCGGTGGCGTCGCCCTTGTCGCCCCACGAGCCGGACATCGTGTAGTAGTGCAGCGACAGGGCCTGGAACGGCCGGGCCGGCTCGGCCGGGTCGGCGGCCAGGTCGTCGAACGACCGCATGAGCGTCTCGGTCCAGTGCAGGTCCGACTCGTTCGCGCCCGCCGCGATCCGGTACAGCGCGTTCCCGCCGTGGTCGCGCGAGTACGTGGCGTACTGACGGGCCAACGACGCGAACTGCTCCGCGCGCAGGTGCCCCCCGCACCCCCACGCCTCGTTGCCCAGGCCCCAGAACGGCACGCGCCACGGCTCGTCGCGCCCGTTCGCCCGCCGCAGCGCCGCCATCGGCGAGTCGTCCGCCCGGGTCAGGTACTCGACCCAGTCCGACATCTCCGCCACGCTGCCGGACCCGACGTTCCCCGACACGTACGGGTCCGCCCCGAGCAGCTCGCACAGGTCCATGAACTCGTGGGTGCCGAACGCGTTGTCCTCGACGACGTCACCCCAGTGCGAGTTGACCATCCGGGGCCGCTGCTCGCGCGGGCCGATCCCGTCCCGCCAGTGGTAGTCGTCGGCGAAGCAGCCGCCCGGCCAGCGCAGGTTCGGGATGTGCAGGTCCCGCAGGGCCGCGACGACGTCGGACCGGATCCCGCGCACGTGCGGGACGGGGGAGTCCTCTCCGACCCAGAACCCGCCGTAGACGCACCGGCCCAGGTGCTCGGCGAAGTGCCCGTACACGTGCCGGCTGATCGTCGCACCGGGCAGGTCGAGGTCGATGATCGCTGTCGTGCGGGTCGGCGACGGCACAGAGGTGCTCACAGGGGTGGGTCTCCTTTGACCGGGGGAGCGAGGTGGGGTGACGCGGCGGGCCGCGCACGTGCGTGTGGCTAGTCGCCACCGCGGGTGGATCCACGCACCACGAGGCGGACGGGTGCGACGACGTGCTCGGCAGGACCGGTCCAGCCCGACATCTGGCGGTGCAGCAGACCGACCGCCGCCTGGGCCACGCCCTCGTGGTTGGCGTCGACCGACGTGATGCCCGGGGGGACGAAGCGCGACATGTCGAGGTTGTCGAACCCGGCGAGCTGGACGTCGACGGGGACGCGCAGCCCGTTGTCGACCAGCGCGGACAGCGCCCCGAGGGCGACGATGTCGGTGACGGCGAAGACGCCGTCGAAGGGCAGCCCGGAGGCGATGACCTCGAGCATCGCGTCGCGACCCCCGAGCGACGTGTAGTCGCTGACGGGCACGACATAGGCCGGGTCGGCGGCGAGGCCGGCGTCGCGGCACGCGTTCTCCCACCCGACGCGGCGGTCCGTGGTCATCATGTGCGCGGCGTCGAACGAGCAGCCGAGCGCCACGATGCGGCGCGAGCCGCGCTCGATCATGTGGGCCGTGGCGAGGTGGGCACCCGACTCGTTCGCGAGGCGCACGTGGTTGAGGTGGTCGGGCACGTCGCGCTCGCCCAGCAGCACGATCGGCTTGGCGGTGCGCACCCGCGCCAGCTGCTCCAGGTCGAGTCCGGCGACCGACAGCAGGACGCCGTCGTAGATCTGGAGCCGCGCGACGCTCAGCGCCTCCATCTCCTGCTCCGCGTCGGCGCTCGTCCGTTCGAGGACGAGGTGACGCCCCTCCGCCTCGATCAGCGGGGCGACCTGGTCGGCGAGCTCGCCGAAGTAGTCGTGGAAGCTCGGGACGACGAAGGCGACGGTGTCGGTCCGTCCGGCCCGCAGGTGCCGCGCCGTCAGGTTGACCTCGTAGCCGAGGGCTTCCACAGCCGCCATGACGCGGGCGCGCGTCGGCTCGTTGACGGGGAGGCGCTCGTTGAGGACGTTCGACACGGTCATGACCGAGACGCCGGCCGCGCGGGCCACGTCCGCCATCCGCACCATGCGCGTCCTCCTCTCCCGCGACAGTCTGCCAGTCCAGCCTGCGCTCGTCGGACCCGGAGGTGTCTCGCCACGGCGCCGGGGCGCGCTCACTATATCGATAAAAAGTTGGTCCGCAAGACCCTCGTCACGGGCGACGTCGAGGGAGCCCCGGTGCCGTCGGGGCCGGGTGTGACCGTGACCATCTCGAGACCTTCGAAGGGCTTGACGGTTCGTGGGGGCGTCTCTACTTTAACGCTAAAATCCCGCCGGGATGAGGACGCCAAGCCCGAGCTCGCGTCCGATGTGCACGGGTTCCCGTCAAGGACGACCGGAACTGTTCTCAAGGGAGAGACCTCGGTGCGTACCGCTAGAACGAAGTTGTCAGCTCTTGTCCTGGTCGCCGCAGTGTCGGCCGGACTGGTCGGGTGTACCTCCGACGCCCCCGACGAGGACCCGAAGGACGTCGTCATCCCCGAGGGGGAGCTCGCGGACCAGTCGGGGACGCTCACCCCCAGCAACCCGACGACGCTCACGACCTGGATCACGACGGCCTCGCAGGCCCCGGCCCCCGACAACAAGATCACGAAGCTGCTCGAGGAGAACCTCGGCGTCACGCTGAAGTACGAGATCGTCACGCCGGACGCCGTGGACCAGAAGATCGGCGTCATGCTCGCGGGCGGCGAGTACCCCGACCTGGTCGGCACCACCGACCTGAAGATGCGTCTGCTCGAGGGCGGCGCCCTCCTGCGTCTGGACGACATGCTGGAGACGGGCGACTACCCGAACCTCTCGACGCACGTCGAGGACGACCTCAAGAAGATGAGCTACTCGGGCGAGGAGGTGGACCCGGGCCTGTACATCTTCCCGAACTACAACCGCTTCTACGGCGAGGTCACGGGCGGCACCTACTACGGCCCCGCGTTCTGGATCCAGAAGCGTGTTCTCGAGGACGCAGGCTGGCCGGACCTCAGCACCATGACGCTCGACCGCTACTTCGAGCTCATCGCGAACTACAAGGCGAAGAACCCCCAGACCGACGGCGCCCCGACGGTCGGCTTCGAGGTCCTCGCGTCGACGGGCCGTGAGTGGGGCATGACCAACCCGCCGGCGCTGCTGGCCGGCTCGCCGAACAACGGTGGCGTCATCGTCGACGACGACGACCACGCGGAGATCTACGCCGACAAGGACATCGCGAAGGACTTTTACCAGGTCCTCAACGAGCAGTACAAGGCGGGTGTCGTCGACCGCGAGTCCTTCACCCTGACGTTCGACCAGTACACCGCGAAGCTCGCCACCGGCACCGTCCTCGGCATGCACGACCAGGGCTGGAACTTCCAGACCGCCACCGACTCGCTGCGCAGCGCCGGCAAGGACGAGTACACCTACGTGCCGCTCATGCCCGTCTACGACGGTGCAGAGCCATGGTACGCCGACCGCCCCGTGATGAACACGAACCAGGGCTTCGGCATCTCCGTCTCCAGCAAGCAGCCGGAGAAGGCGATGAAGTTCCTCGACCTGATGCTCAGCGAGCCCTGGCAGAAGGTGCTCTCGTGGGGCGTCGAGGGCGAGGACTACCAGGTCGGCGAGGACGGGATGTTCACGCGCACCGAGGAGCAGCGGGCCAACGCGCGCGACCTCACCTGGCGTGCCTCCAACCGTCTCGAGGCGCTGCTCGACGTGCTGCCCAAGCACAACGGCCAGTTCTCCGACGGCAACGCCTACAGCCCCGACGACCAGCCCGCCGAGTTCTTCGCGACGCTGACCGAGTACGACCGCGGCGTCATGGAGAAGTACGGCAAGAAGACCTGGCTCGAGTTCATGAACCCGCAGCCGGAGAACCCGAAGTACTACCCGGCGTGGAACATCACGCTCTCCGACGAGGCCAACGAGGTCAACCAGCAGCTGACCGACGCCAACGTGCAGAACCTGCCGAAGATCATCGCGGGTGACCCCGCCGAGTTCGAGGCGGGCTGGAAGGCCTACGTCGACACGATCAAGAAGATCGACGTCGAGGTGTACGAGGACGCCATCAACGCCGGCATCCAGGACCGTCTGGAGAACTGGTAGCAGTCCGCGAGGACGCGTGGTGGGGGGTGCCCTCTCACCACGCGTCCTCGACGACGACCCACCGCCCGGCGACGACGAGGTTGGACAGATGACGGACACCACGGTCACCACGCTTGTGGCCGCCACCGGGCTCGAACCGGCCCAGGAGCCCGCGAGCGGCTCGCGCGCTCCACGCCGCAAGGCCCGGACGCGAACGCCGAAGGAGCCCCGGCGCAAGATCACCTGGGACAGGATCTGGGCGCAGCGGGTCCTGCTCGCGATGGCCGTCCCGCTGCTGATGTACCAGATCCTGTTCAAGTACGTCCCGGTCTACGGCTGGGCGATCGCCTTCCAGGACTACAAGCCGGGTCGCGGCAGCATCTGGAACCAGGAGTGGGTCGGCTTCGAGAACTTCGTCGACCTGTTCACCGGCGTCAACGGTGAACGCTTCCGCCGGGTCGTGATCAACACGGTCGGGCAGTCGGTCCTGACCCTCGTCGTCGGGACCCTGGGGGCCATCGTCCTGGCGCTGCTGCTGAACGAGGTCAAGAACGCCCCGTTCAAGCGGATCATGCAGAACATCACCTACATGCCCCACTTCCTCAGCTGGGTGATCGTGGCCAGCCTGGCGTCGGTGGCGCTGTCGCTGCCCTCGTCGGGCGGGTTCATCAACCAGGCCCTCATGGCCGTGGGCCTGGTGCAGGAACCGGTCCTGTTCCTCACCGAGCCGAACCACTTCTGGGGGATCGTCGCCGGGACGAGCCTGTGGAAGGAGCTCGGCTGGAACACGATCCTCTACCTGGCCGCGATCACCGCGATCGACCCGAGCCTGTACGAGGCCGCCGAGGTCGACGGGGCGGGCCGGTACCGCAAGATGTGGAACATCACGCTGCCCGGGATCCGGCCCACGATCGTCGTGCTGCTCATCATCAACGCCGGCTGGATCCTGTCCACGAACTTCGAGCTGCCGTACTTCCTCGGCAACGGGCTGATCTCCGAGCGGGCCGAGACCATCGACGTCTTCGTGCTGCGCTACGGCTACCAGCTGGGCAACTACGACCTCGCCGTCGTCGCGGGCATCTTCAAGACCGTCGTCGCCATCATCCTGGTGGGCTCGGCGAACCTGGCGGCCAAGCGCCTGAACCAAGAGACGCTGGTCTAGGAGGACGTCATGACAAGCACCCTCGCCCCGAAGTCCCTGCCTCGGCGCGCACCGCGGAGCAGGTCGCCGCGTCACCGGTGGACGGCCGAGCGCGTCATCTTCACGACGCTGAACACCACGTTCCTCCTGGCGCTCGCGACGCTCATGGTCTACCCGCTGCTCAACACGCTCGCCATCTCGCTGAACGACGGCATGGACGCCGTCCGCGGCGGCATCGGCATCTGGCCCCGGGTCTTCTCGCTGAAGAACTACGAGGTCGTGCTCAACATGAACACGATCTACCAGGCGTTCTTCATGAGCGTCCTCAAGACCGTCGTGGTGGTGGCGACGAACCTGTTCTTCACCTCGATGCTCGCCTACGCGCTCAGCCGCAAGGAGTTCATCTTCCGCCGCCCGATCACCCTGATCTTCGTGCTGACCCTGTACTTCGACGCCGGGCTGATCCCCAACTACCTGCTCATCAAGGACCTGGGCATGCTGAACAGCTTCCAGGCCTACTGGGTGCCGGTGATCATCAGCGCGTTCAACCTGATCATCCTGCGCACGTACATGAAGTCGATCCCCGACGAGATCACCGAGTCGGCGCGCGTCGACGGGGCGGGGGAGTTCCGCACGTGGTGGCAGATCATCATGCCGCTGTGCAAGCCCGCGCTGGCCGTGGTGGGGCTGTTCGTCGCGGTCGGCAGCTGGAACGCCTGGCTCGACACGCTGCTGTACAACTCGGGCGACCAGGCGCTGTCCACGCTGCAGTACGAGCTGCAGAAGCTGCTCGCGAGCTCGATGAACGCCGGGGCGAACTCCGCGAACGTCGCGGGCAACGCGGCCTCCGTGGGGAGCGGTGGGCAGCTCACCACCCCGATCGCGCTGCGGTCGGCGATCACGATGGTGGCGGCCGTGCCGATCCTGCTCGTCTACCCGTTCCTCCAGAAGCACTTCGTGTCCGGTCTCATGATCGGCTCCGTCAAGGGCTGACGGCGTCGGCCTCCCGCCGTACGGGAGGCCGACCCGTCCGCACGACCCGCCACGTCGCACCGAGAGGCCCCGACCATCTTCCGCTTCAACCCCGCGTCGCGGCTGTGGCGCGTCCTCGACTCGCTCGGCTCCGTCATCCTGATCAGCCTGTTCTGGCTCGTGAGCGTCGGCCTCGTCGTGACGGCGGGGGCGGGAACCGTCATCGCCTACGAGGTCTGCCGCCGGTACGTCCTGGGCAAGGACGCGGGCCTGCTGACCGTCGTCACCACGGCCTGGCGGCAGAGCTGGAAGCAGGCGACCGCCGTCGGGCTGCTGGCCGTCCCGGTCGCGGCCGCCGGCATCGTCTCGCTCTCGTACCTGCCCACGTCCGGGCTGGCCGAGGTGCTCGTACCGCTCCTGGTCGTCGGACTCGTCCTCCTCCTGCTGCTCTTCTGGTGCCTCCCCCTCGTCGCTCGCTTCACCAACCCCACCTGGCGCCAGCTGCGCAACGGGTTCACCTTGGGGCTGACGACGCCCAGCCTGACGTTCCTGCTCGCGATCGCCGCGGTCCTCGGGGGCGTCCTCCTCTGGAACGTCCCGATCGCGGTCCTCGTGGTGCCCGGCCTGATCCTCGTGTGGTGGTGCTACCTGCTCGAGCGGTTCTTCGTCGCCCGGCGGTTCGTGCCACCACCGGAGCCGCAGGAGGCGGCGGACTCCGGCGATCGACGAGAGGCGCTGTCATGACCGTCCTGCACGTCGCCGTCACCGGCTCCGACCTGGCCGACGGGTCGGCCGAAACCCCCTTCCGGACCATCGACCGGGCAGCGCAGGCCGCCATGCCGGGCGACACCGTCGCGGTGCACGAAGGCGTGTACCGCGAGTGGGTGAACCCCCCGCGCGGCGGGACGGTCGACGCGCCGATCACCTACCAGGCCGCGGTCGGCTCCGACGGGCGCTTCGAGCCCGTGACGATCTCCGGTGCCGAGGTCGTCACCGACTGGCGGCCCCATCCCGGCGCCGACGGCCGCGTCTGGGTCACCGAGGTGCCGAACGCCCTGTTCGGGGGACGCAACCCGTACGCGGAGCGCATCGGCGGGGACTGGTTCTTCGACCGGGTCAACACCTGGCACACGGGGGAGGTGTACCTCGACGGGAAGTCGATGTACGAGTCGCTGACGCTCGGCGGCGTCGAGCACCCCGAGGTCACCCCGGACTCGTTCGACCCGGAGGGCTCGCTGCTCACCTGGTACTGCGAGGTGGGCGACGACGTCACCACGATCTGGGCGAGCTTCGGCGGCGCGGACCCCGCCGAGCACGAGGTCGAGATCAACGCGCGCACCTTCGTCTTCTGGCCCTCCGCGACGGGCATCGACCACATCACCGTGCGCGGGTTCACCCTGACGAAGGCCGCCACGCAGTGGGCCCCGCCCACCGCGCTGCAGGAGGGGCTGATCGGCCCGCACTGGTCGACGGGCTGGGTGATCGAGGACAACACGATCACCGACTCGAAGAACGTCGGCGTCTCGCTCGGCAAGGAGGCCAGCACCGGGCAGAACGAGGCGGCGGCGGGGCCGGACGGCGCGAAGGGCGGCACGCAGCGCGAGCGCGAGGTGATCCAGCGGGCGCTCGTCCTGGGCGGGCCGGATGCGGGCGAGCCGCACCCGTGGCACCGGGACCACGTCGGCTCCCACACCGTGCGCCGCAACACGATCCGGGACTGCGAGCAGGCCGGCGTCGTCGGGCACCTGGGCGCGGCGTTCTCGACCATCGCCGACAACCACATCTCGCGCATCCACGTGAAGCGGCAGTGGCACGGCGCCGAGGTGGCGGGGATCAAGCTGCACGCCGCCGTCGACACCGTGATCAGCGGGAACACGATCCACCACACGCACCGCGCGCTGTGGTTGGACTGGCAGGCCCAGGGCACCCAGGTCCGGCGCAACGTGCTCTACGCCTCGACGGCCGAGGACCTCATGGTCGAGGTCTGCCACGGTCCGTACCTCGTGGACTCGAACCTCTTCCTCTCGCCGTGGGCGGTCAAGGACATGTCCACCGGCGGCGCGTACGTGCACAACTACGTCGCGGGGCGCTTCGCGAACTGCACCGAGCACCAGCGGTACACGCCGTACCACCTGCCGCACGCGACGGCCGTCTACGGCGTGTCGAACATCCTCGGCGGCGACGACCGGTTCTACAACAACGTCTTCGTCGGGGACCGCGGCACCAGCGACGCCCCGGGGTCGGACGGGCAGGTGGAGCCGGCGCTCGCGAGCTTCTGGTCCGGCGCGATCGACATGGACGGCGTGCCCGGGCGGGCGACCTTCGTCCCGACCCCGGTGGGCACGTCGCAGTACGACGCCTACCCGACGCCGGAGGAGTACCCGCACGAGCAGGGCAGCGACCTGGCAGGTCCGCGGCTCCCGGTCTGGGTCGACGGCAACCTCTACGCGGAGGGCGCCGAGCCGTTCCGCGCGGAGCGCACGCCGCTCGTGGTCAGCACGTCGCCGGTGCGCGTCAGCGTGGTCGACGCCGAGGCGGGGACCGTCCGGGTCGACGTGGACGACGCCGAGGGCATCGACGTCGTCGCCCCCGTGACGACCGCGCGGCTCGGGACGAGCTACCAGGCGGAGATGCCCTGGACGAATCCCGACGGCTCCGACCTGGACCTCGGCACCGACGTCTTCGGGATCCCGCGGGACAAGGTCGTGCCGGGGCCGTTCGCCGCCTCGGCACCCGGGTCGCGGTTCCTCGCCGCACCGGGCCCGGCTCGTCGGCGGTAGACGGTTCCGCGGCCGCTGCGTGTGGCTCCGACCCGTCCGACCCCTGGACAGGACGGTTTGCGGCGGTATGGTCGGGTCCATGGGACTGGGGGCGGTCCGTCGTGCAGCAGCCGCGAGCAGCGTCGCCGTCGTCGTGATGGCGACGGTGTGCTCCTGCGCCACCTCGGGTGGCGGGGAGCCCGAGGGTGAGCCGACGAGCAGGTCCCCCTCCACGTCCTCCAGCCCGACCGCGGACGCGTCACCGCAGGCGATCCAGGAAGCCGTCCTCGAGGCGGGCGTCACCGGGTCGGGCCTGCCCGCGGGCGTGACGCCGCCGGACGACAGCGGCTCGCCGGGTGCCGGCTGGGCGCCGGACGACGGGCTGTTGTACGTCGTCACTTTCGGCTCGAGCACCTGCCCGATCGTCGCCGAGCCGGAGGCGACGCTCACGGGCGGCACCCTGACCGTCGAGGTCGGGGCCACGTCGGACGGCCCGTGCACGATGGACTTCGTCCCCACCACGTCGGTCGTCGGCGTGCCGGACGACGTCGACGAGAACGCGCCGGTCACGGTCGACCTGGGTGACCAGATCATGCTCGACGTCCAGCCGCGCAGCGCCGCGGGCTCCGCCGGCCCGATCACCTGGGCGCCGACCCCCGGCTGACCGGTCCGTGGCGCCACCCGGCGCCACCGCACCAGAGCACCAGAGCACGTCCTCCACCCGATCGTCGCCGTACGGGGAGTCGCGACGTGGACACGAGCCAGACGTTCGACGTGCTGACCGCGCTCGCCGCGGTGGACCCGGTGCCGTGGGCGCGGTCGCAGATGGCGTTCACGCTGATGTTCCACATCATCCTGGTGCCGCTGGGCGTCTCGTGGGCGGCGATGGCGCTGATCGCGAACTACCGCGCGATCAGGCACGACGACCGGGACGCGCTCGAGCTCGCGCAGCGGTGGTCGAAGTACATGGCGGTGACGTTCGCGGTGGGCGCCGTGACGGGGACGGTGCTGAGCTTCGAGTTCGGGCTGCTGTGGCCACGGTTCATGGGGCAGTGGGGCGAGGCGTTCGGGGTGCCGTTCGCCTTCGAGGGGCTGTTCTTCTTCCTCGAGGCGATCTTCATCGCGGTGTACATCTTCGGCTGGAAGCGCCTGCGGCCCTGGCCGCACCTCTGGACGGGCGTGCCCGTCGTGCTCGCGGGCGTCCTCGGGTCGGTCTCCGTGGTGGCGGCCAACGCGTGGATGAACGCGCCGACGGGCTACACGCTGGACTCCCAGGGGAACGTGGTCGACGTCGACCCGGTGCGCGTGATCTTCAACGAGTCGATGCCGTGGCAGGCGGCGCACATGGTCGTCGCGGCGTACCTGGTCGGCGGGTTCCTCGTGGCGTCGGTGTACGCCACGGCCATGCTGCGCGGACGACGCGACCGCTACCACCGGCTCGGGTTCACGATCGCGTTCACGGTCGCCGCGATCGCGGCGCCGGTCCAGATGGGCGTGGGTGACGGCCTGGCGCGATGGGTGTACGAGAACCAGCCGGTGAAGTTCGCGGCGATCGAGCTGGTCCCGACGACCGGTTCGGACGTCCCCGAGACGCTGCTCGGGCACCTCGACGAGGACGGGCAGGTCGAGGGCGGGATCCCGATCCCCGGGCTCGCGTCGTGGCTGTCGGACCCGAGCACCGGGCGCTCGACGGTGGTGCAAGGGCTCGACTCGGTCCCGCCGGACGAGCGCCCGTCGATCCGCGAGACCAACATCGTCCACCTCGCGTGGGACGTCATGGTGGGGATCGGGACGCTGCTGTTCCTGCTGGCCGTCTGGTACGGCCTGACGTGGCTGGTGAAGCGGCGCGCGCCGCAGGGGCGGCTGTTCCTGGGCATCGCCGCATGCTCGGGCGTGCTCGCGGTCGTCGCGATGGAGGCCGGCTGGATCGTCACCGAGGTCGGGCGCCAGCCGTGGATCGTGTACGAGGTCATGCGCGTCGAGGACGCCGCGACCGGCAACGAGAGCGTGTGGCTCACGTTCGTCGCGATCGTCCTGCTGTACGTCGCGCTCGGCACCACCACGGTGCTCGTGCTGCGCGCGATGAGCCGGCGGTTCCGCCGCGCCTCCGGGTTCGTCGACGACGACACCCCGTACGGCCCGACGCCGGGGTCCGCGCGCGTGCCCGAGCCCGCGGGCGTCGCCGGACCCGGCGACGGCAGGGCCGAGGACGGGCGCCACGGCGACGAGCGACGGCAGGACCCGGAGCCCGTGACATGAGCGCGACCCTCGTCGCCGCGGTGCTGCTGCTCGCCATCGCCGCGTACGCGACCTTCGCGGGGGCCGACTTCGGCGCGGGGTTCTGGGACCTGACGGCCGGGGGAGCCGAGCGGGGCGCGGCGCCGCGCGACCTCGTCGAGCACTCGATCGGTCCCGTGTGGGAGGCCAACCACGTCTGGCTGATCTTCGTCCTCGTCGTCACGTGGGCGGGCTTCCCGGAGGCGTACCAGTCGATCTGGCTGACGATGTTCGTCCCGCTCACGATCGCGGCGATCGGCATCGTGCTGCGCGGGGCGTCGTTCGCGTTCCGCAAGGCCGTCGTGACGACGCGCGCGCGGCGCGTGTTCGGCGGTGGCTTCGCGCTGTCGTCGGTGCTCGTGCCGTTCTGCTTCGGTGCGGTCGCGGGTGGCATCGCGTCCGGTCAGGTGCCCTCGGGCGGCCGCGCGGGCGACCCCGTGCAGAGCTGGCTCAACCTCACGTCGGTGAGTGTCGGGATCCTCTCCGTCGCGCTCGCCGCCTACCTCGCGGCCGTCTACCTCGTCCGCGACGCGCGGCACGCCGGCGACGGTCGCATGACGCACTACTTCCGGCGCCGCGCGGTCGTGGCCGCGGTCGTCGCGGGCGTCGCCGCGGCCGTCGGGCTCGTCGACCTGCGGTCGGAGGCACCGGACGTGTTCGAGGGCCTCACGACGCGCGCCCTGCCGCTCGTCGTGGTGTGCGCCGCGTGCGGCGTGGGCGCGCTCGTCCTGCTCGTGCGTGACGCGCCGCGCGGCGCCCGGCTGCTCGCGGCGCTCGCGGTCGTGACGCTGATCGTCGCCTGGGGCGTCGCCCAGTGGCCGTACCTCCTGCCGGGGCAGCTCACCGTCGCGGACGCCGCCGCGCCCGACGGCACGCTCACCGCGCTCGTCGTCGCGGTCGTCGCCGGCGTGCTGCTCGTGGGGCCGGCGTTCGTGCTGCTCTACGTGCTCGCGCTGCGCGGGCTCCTGCCCGAGGAAGGAGTCGAGACCGCCGACGCGGACGCGGTCGACAGCCCGCGCCGGTGACGCACCACCGTCGAATCTCGCCGCGGGTCGCACCGGGCGGCCCGCGCGTGCCGAGCGTGAGGAGCCCACCCGTGTCACCGTCCCTCTCCCCGTTCCCGCCGATCGCCGACTACGCGTTCCTCTCCGACTGCCACACGGGCGCGCTCGTGGCCCCGGACGGCTCGGTCGACTGGCTGTGCCTGCCGGCGTTCGACTCGGCGAGCGTCTTCGGCAACCTGCTCGACCGTGGCGCGGGCTCGTTCCGGTTCGGCCCGTACGACATCAACGTCCCCACGGCGCGCGCGTACGAGCCGGGCACCAACGTCATGACGACCACGTGGCACACACCGAGCGGATGGCTCGTGGTGCGGGACGCGCTCGTGATGGGGCCGCGGCGCGGGGCCGACGTCGTGACGCCCCACACCCGGCCGCCCGCCGACGACGACACCGAGCACATGCTCGTGCGCACGGTCGAGTGCCTGCGCGGGTCGGTCGAGGTCGAGCTCGTGTGCGAGCCCGCGTTCGACTACGGCCGCACGCCCGCGACGTGGACGCTCGTGGGCGACGACGACCACACGGCCGACGCGACGGGAGCCGGTCAGACGTTCCGCCTGTCGACGGACATGCTCATCGGCATCGAGGGCGGTTCGGCGCGCGCCCGGCACGTGCTGTCCACGGGGGACACGGCGTTCTGCGCGCTGTCGTGGTCCGCGACGCTCGCGGCGCCGACCGACGCGCAGGACGCCGTCGCCCGCGTCGAGGCCACGATCCACTTCTGGCGGCAGTGGCTGTCGCGTGCGCGGGTGCCCGACCACCACCTGCGGCCGGCGATCGAGCGGTCGGCACTGACGATCAAGGGCCTGACGTACATGCCGACGGGCGCGACGGTCGCGGCGCTCACGACGTCGCTCCCCGAGACGCCGGGCGGCGAGCGGAACTGGGACTACCGCTACACGTGGATCCGCGACACGACGTTCACGCTGCAGGCGCTGCACTACCTCAACCTCGACTGGGAGGCGGACGAGTTCATGCAGTTCGTCGCCGACCTCGAGCCGACCGAGGACGGCAGCCTGCAGATCATGTACGGGATCGACGGCCGCCGGGACCTCACCGAGTCGACGCGCGACGAGCTGAGCGGCTACGAGGGCGCGAGGCCGGTGCGCATCGGCAACGGCGCGTTCGACCAGCGGCAGAACGACGTGTACGGCGCGGTCCTCGACTCGATCCTGCTGCACACGGCGCGCAGCTCGCACCTGCCACGACGGCTGTGGCCGCTCGTCGAGTCGCAGGCCACGGCGGCGATGAAGGCGTGGCGCGAGCCCGACCAGGGCATCTGGGAGGCCCGCGGCAAGCCCCAGCACTACGTGTCGTCGAAGCTCATGGGATGGGTGGCCCTCGACCGGGCCGCGAAGCTCGCAGCGATCCGCGACGACGCCGAGCGCGAGGCGACCTGGCGCGCGGAGGCCGACGTCATCAGGGCGGACATCCTCGAGCACGGCGTGAGCGACGCGGGCGTGCTGCGGCAGCACTACGACACCGAGGCGCTCGACGCCTCCACGCTGCTCGCGCCGCTGTTCGGGTTCCTGCCCGGCACCGACCCGCGCATCCGCGCGACCGTCGAGGCCGTCGAGCGCGACCTGTCGGAGAACGGGTTCGTGCTGCGCTACCGCACGGACGAGACCGACGACGGCTTGTCGGGCAAGGAGGGCACGTTCCTCATCTGCTCGTTCTGGCTCGTGTCCGCGCTCGCGACGATCGGGGAGATGGACCGCGCCAACGCCGTCATGGAGCGGCTGCTGCGGATCGCGTCGCCGCTCGGCCTGTACGCCGAGGAGTTCGAGGTCGAGCGCGCGCGGCACCTCGGCAACGTGCCGCAGGCGTTCTCGCACCTCGCCCTCATCGAGGCGGCCGGCCGGATCGTCCTCGACGACTACCGGCGGGAGCTGTCGCTGTGAGCGCCGCGGAGGTCGTGGACCTGCCCGTCGTGGTGCTGGGCGGCGGGCTCGCGGGCGTCGCGTGCGCGCACCGGCTGGCCGACGCCGACGTGCCCGTCGTGCTCGTGGACCGCAACGACTACCACCAGTTCCAGCCGCTGCTGTACCAGGTCGCGACGTCGCAGCTGCCCGCCGAGGACGTCGCGCGCCCGCACCGGACGGTGTTCCGGAGGCACCCGGCGGTCCAGGTGCGCACGATCGAGGCCGTCGCGGTCGATGCCGGCGCCCGCGCCGTGACGCTCGCCGACGGGCAGGTGCTGCGGGGCTCGGCACTCGTGCTCGCCGCGGGCGCGCAACCGGAGTTCTTCGGGGTGCCCGGCGCCGCCGAGCACGCGTTCCCGCTGTACTCGGTCGCGGACGCCGAGCGCCTGCGGCGGCACCTGCACGACGTCGTGCGCACGGGGGCGGACGCGCCCGACGGCGCCCGGCACGTCGTCGTCGTGGGCGGTGGCCCGACGGGGGTCGAGACCGCGGGCGCGGTCGCGGAGCTGTTCGCCGCGCTCGCGCACACCGGGCGGCTGGCCGGCCCGGCGAAGGTCACGCTCGTCGACCGCGGGTCCGCGCTGCTCGCACCGTTCGCCGAGGCGTCGCACGCGTACGCGCACGAGCACCTGG
This sequence comes from Cellulomonas algicola, assembly GCF_019024305.1. Taxonomy (NCBI): domain Bacteria; kingdom Bacillati; phylum Actinomycetota; class Actinomycetes; order Micrococcales; family Cellulomonadaceae; genus Cellulomonas; species Cellulomonas algicola. The sequence continues at coordinate 97,784 of NZ_JAHKSJ010000018.1, forward strand.
TGCGGCACGGCGTCGACGTGCGGCTCGGCACGGGCGTCGCGGCGGTGCACGCCGACCGGGTCGAGCTCACCGACGGCACGGTGCTGCCCGCGCGCACCGTCGTGTGGGGCGGCGGCGAGTCGGCGGCCCCGATCCTCGCGGGCGCGGGGGTCCCGACCGGCCGGGGCGGGCGCGTCACCGTGCGGCCGGACCTGCGTGTCGAGGGCCTGCACCACGTGTACGCGGTGGGCGACGCCGCCAACGTCCCGGACGGCGACGGCGACGGCACGCTGCCGCAGCTCGGGTCGGTCGCGCAGCAGTCCGGGCGCACCGCCGCGGACAACCTGCTGCGCGAGCGCGCGGGGGAGGACCCGCACCCGTTCCGGTACCGCGACAAGGGCATCATGGCGATGATCGGCCGCAACGCCGCCGTCGCCGAGGTCGGCCGCAAGCACCACCAGGTCGAGGGTCCCGTCGCGTTCGCCGCCTGGCTCGGCGTGCACGCGATGCTGCTGAGCGGCGCGCACAGCAAGACCGACGCGTTCCTGTCGTGGGGGTGGGACTACTTCGACCGCGACCACGCCGCGCTCGTCGAGATGTCGTCGACGCCGCACCGCATCGCGTGGGGCGACGACGAGGCGGACGTGCCGCACATCGTCGTCGACGGCACACCCGCACGGAGCGCCGCGGGCTGACGTCGGGTCCGCGCCGCGCGGGTGACGGGGCGCGGCGTGGACCGGACGGGTCTCGTCGCCGGCTCGGCCGACGTCGCCCGGCTCAGCCGACCCAGGGCTCGTGCCAGCCGCCGAACCCGTCGGGCAGCGCGTCGGCCGCCGCGGGCCCCCACGAGCCCGGCGCGTACGCGTGCACCGGGGGAGGGGCGTCGAGCAGCGGCTGCATGACGCGCCACGTCTCCTCGATCGCGTCCTGCCGCGAGAACCGCGTGCTCTCGCCCGCGAGCGCCGCCTGCAGCAGCACCTCGTACGGCGTCGGTCCTTCACCGCCCTCGTCGGCGAACTGCATGTCGAGCATGATCGGCGCGACGCGCGCGACGTCGGCGCGGCGCGCGTCGACGCGGATGCGGATGCCGGTGGACGGGTCGAGCCGCACCACGAGCTGGTTCGGCTCGGGCTCGTGGCTCCAGGGCCCGAACCCGAGGCGCGGCGGGCGCTTGAACACGAGCCGCAGCTCGGTCTGCGTCGTCGGCAGCCGCTTGCCCGTGCGCAGGAAGAACGGCACGCCCGCCCACCGCCAGTTCTCGATCTCGAGGCGCAGCGCGGCGTACGTCTCGGTCGTCGAGCCGGGCGCGACGCCCGGGATCGCGGTGTACCCGTCGTACTGACCGCGCACGTAGTGCCGCGGGTCCGCCTCGACGACGGCTCGGAAGAGCGCCGTCTGCGCGTCCTTGAGGGTGGCGGGGTCACCCCGCGACGGCGGCTCCATCGCGGACGCCGCGACGACCTGCATGAGGTGGTTGACGACGACGTCGCGCAGCGCGCCCACCGGGTCGTAGAAGTGGCCGCGCGTCTCGACGCCGAAGTCCTCGGCCATCGTGATCTGCACGCACTCGAGGTAGTTCCGGCTCCACAGCGGCTCGAGGATCGCGTTCGCGAACCGCAGGTGCAGGATCTCCTCGAGGCCCATCTTCCCGAGGTAGTGGTCGATCCGGAACAGCTGCGACTCGTCGAGGTGCTCGTGCAGCTCGTCGGCGAGGGCGGTCGCCGACCGCTGGTCGTGCCCGAACGGCTTCTCGACGACGACGCGCGCGTGCTCGGTCAGCTCCGCCTCCGCGAGGCCCTGCACGACGCGACCGAACAGGAACGGCGGGATCTCCAGGTAGAACACGGGCGTCGCGGCACCGTCGACCGCCTTCGCGACACGCTCGTACGTCTCGGGGTCCGTGAAGTCGCCGCTCACGTACGACAGCCGGCCGAGGAACCGGCCCAGCACGTCCTCGTCGACCGTCTCGCCCGTCGCCGCGATCGACGTGCGCGCCCGGTCGGCGAGCTGCTCGAGCGTCCAGTCGTCCGCCGCGACACCCACCACGGGCACGTCGAGCAGACCGCGTCGCTCCAGCCGGTACAGCGACCGGAACGTCATCACGTGGGCGAGGTCGCCCGTGATGCCGAAGATCACCAGGACGTCGGCGGGGCGCGTCGCGCCCCCACCACCTGCTGCTCCCATGGCCGCCTCCCGCAGCGTCGGGACCGTTGACACCCCCGAGCCAAACGGCCCGACGCGCCCGTGTCGTCATCCGCCGCGGACGACGGCGGGCCCGGCGCGGGCGGCCACGGTGGTGCGCATGGCCGACGAGCAGCACTACGACGTCATCGTGATCGGGACCGGCGCGGGCGGCGGCACGATCGGGCACCGCCTCGCGATCCAGGGCGTGCGTGTCCTCTGGCTCGAGCGCGGGTCGTTCCTGCCGCGCGAGCTCGACAACTGGGACACCAAGGCGGTGTTCGTGCGCGGCACCTATCTCGCGCACGAGCAGTGGTACGACCGGCACGGGCACGAGTTCCAGCCCGAGGTGAACTACTACGTCGGCGGCAACACCAAGTTCTACGGCGCCGCGCTGTTCCGGCTGCGGCCCGAGGACTTCGGCGAGGTCGTGCACCACGGCGGCGTGTCACCGGCCTGGCCGATCGGGTACGACGACCTCGAGCGGTACTACACGCAGGCCGAGCACCTCTACAAGGTGCACGGCCGGCACGGCGAGGACCCGACCGAGGGCCCGGCGAGCGCGCCGTACGCGTACGAGCCCGTCGCGCACGAGCCGCGCATCCAGCAGCTGAGCGACGACCTCGAGGCCGCCGGCCTGCACCCGTTCCACCTGCCGATCGGCGTCGACCTGCACGAGGACGCGCCTGGGGTGGCCGCGCGGGCGTCGGCCTGCATCCGGTGCACGCGCGTCGACGGGTTCCCGTGCCTGCTGCAGGCGAAGTCCGACGCGCAGGTGATCTGCGTCGACCCCGTGCTCGACCAGGACAACGTGACGCTCGTGACCGGGGCGTCCGTGGACCGCCTGGTCACGGATGCGGGCGGGCGGTCGGTCACCGGCGTCGTCGCGACGTTCGAGGACGGCACGACGACGACGTTCTCGGCCGACGTGGTCGTCGTGGCGTGCGGAGCCGTGAACTCGGCGGCCCTGCTGCTGCGCTCGGCGACGGACGCGCACCCCGAAGGCCTCGCGAACTCCTCGGGCGTCGTCGGGCGCTACTACATGCGGCACAACAACGTCGCCGTCATGGCCGTCTCGGTCGAGCCGAACCCCACGCGGTTCCAGAAGACGCTCGCGTTCAACGACTGGTACCTCGGCGCCGACGACTGGGACTACCCGCTCGGCGGCGTCCAGATGCTCGGCAAGTCCGACGACGCGATGATCCACGCCGAGGCGCCGCGCTGGGCCGGGAAGCTCTCGCCCGACCTGCCGTTCGAGGTGATCGCGCACCACGCCGTCGACTTCTGGCTGTGCGGCGAGGACCTCCCGCGGCCGGAGAACCGCGTCACCGTCGACAAGGACCTCCGTGTGCACCTCGCCCTCGACGAGGACAACAACGTCGAGGGCGTGCGGCGGCTGCGGCACAAGCTCGACGGGATGCTGTCCCACCTCGGGATGCAGCACCACCGGCTCCTGGACCACAGCCTGTACCTGCACAAGTCCATGCCCGTCGGCGCGACGGCGCATCAGGCCGGCACGGTCCGGTTCGGCACCGACCCGGCGTCGAGCGCGCTCGACCCGTTCTGCAAGGCGCACGACCTCGACAACCTCTACGTCGTCGACACGAGCTTCTTCCCGTCGATCGGCGCCGTGAACCCGTCGCTCACCGCGATCGCGAACGCGCTGCGCGTCGGGGACCACCTCGTCGAGCGGCTGCGCTGACACCGGCCCGAGGACCGGCCGAGGACCGGTGCGACGTCAGGCGGAGAGCAGGTCGAGGTCGCGCGCCCGCCGGATCGCCTCGTTGCGGCCCGACGCCGAGAGCTTCGCGAGGATGTGCCGCACATGCGTGCGCACGGTGTTGACGGAGACGCCCATCGACGCCGCCGTCTCCTCGGTCGACAGCAGCGCCGCGAGGTGGACGAGCGTCTCGCGCTCGCGCGCCGTGAGCGGTTCGACCGGGTAGAGGCGCCGGGTGCCGCTGACCGCCGTCGCGTCGACGGCGGGTTCGTCGCCGCCGTCCGACCGCGCGCCGCCCGACCCGTCGAGCCAGCGGCCGGCGGCCTCGAGGCGCGGTTGCGCCCGCAGCAGGTCGAGCACCTGAGGGTGCGCCTCGACGAAGGGGCGTCGGAGGCGCTCGCGGCCCGCGAGGTGCAGCGCGTGGCGCAGCGCCGCCGTCGCGGGACGCGTCCGCCCGAGCCTGACGAGCCGCTCGGCCTCGAGCAGCCACCCCGTGACGCGGTTGTCGAGCGGCGCCCCGGCGTGGCCGAGCGCGTCGACGAACTCCGGGTCACGTGCGGTGTCGCCGCGCGCCAGCCGGGCGCGGGCGCGCACGAGCGCGGCGTCCAGCCCGTCGGCCGGCACGTCCGCCGGATCACGGTCCGCGGCGGCGAGGTCGTCGCACGCCGCCCGCTCGACCGCGACGCGACCCACGAGCCACGCGGGCGGGCGGGGCGCGTCGTCGGCGACGGCGCGCAGCACCCGGCGCGCCTCGGCGACGTGCCCGGTCAGCCGCAGCACGCGGGCACGCACGAGCGTCAGCGCGGCCGCCGCCGACGGCGTGGCAGCGCCGCCGGCGTCGTCGACGTGCCGTCGTGCCGCGCGGAGGTCGACGTGCTCGGTCGCGACCCACGCGAGCGCGACGTGCGCCGCGGCCGACCGCGGTGTCGCGGGGTCCGCGCCGCGCGGGAGCTCCGCGAGCCGGCCGGCCCGGCGGAGGTCGCCCTGCATAGCCTCGAGCAGGGCGAGGCCGGCGCGGCACGGCTCGCCGAGGGACGCGTCGCCCGCCTCGTCGGCGACCGCCACGCCGCGGAGCCACGAGTGCCGGGCCCGCGACCGGTCGCCCGACCAGGCGTGCAGGTCGGCCTGTGTCGCGAGCGCGTCGACCAGGACGCGCACGGTGTCGGCGTCGCGCGGACCGTCCGCCGCGCACGCGTCCTGGACACGGGCCGCGGCCGCGAGACCCGCCTCGACGTCACCCCGGACGCGCGCGACCGCGAGGTCGACGACGGCGCGGTGCCGCACGACGAGCGCGTGCGCGTCCGTGGCGGGACGGGTGGGCCCGGGCTCCGTCAGGCGCGCGGCGGCCGCGTGCACGTCGCCGCGCAGCAGGGCCCCGGCGGCGCGCGCGACGCGGCTGGCCTCGTGCGACGCGTCGGGCGGGACTGCGGCGAGCGCCGCCGCGAGGGGGGTGGTCGTCCCGCCGGGTGCGAGCAGCAGCGTCCCGAAGTCCGGCCGGCCGACGACGGCCTCGGTCGTCTCGCGCCAGCGGCCCGCGGCTCGTGCGTGGTCGAGCGCCTCGGTCGTCGCCCCGTGCTCGGCGCACCAGCGAGCTGCGGTGACGTGCAGGGCGGGCACGAGCTCCGGTGTCCGTGCCGTGAGCTCGACGCGCAGCAGGTTCGCGACGAGCGGACCGACCTGGAACTCGTCCGCGGTGCCCGTGGCCCGGGCGAACGCACCCGAGCGGACGAGCTGCGTGAAGAGCGAGCCCGACGCGTCCCCGACGAGCGCGTCGAACAGACCTGGTCGCAGGCGGTCGGCGACCGCGCTGCGCAGCAGCGCCCCCCGCACCTCGGGCGGTGCCGTCCCGAGGACGTGGGTCGAGAACCAGGCGGCGAACTCGCCGTCGACGCCCGACCACGCCGCGGCGGCCGCGTGCGCCGGGTCGTCGGTCCGTGCGGCCGCCCGGGCCGCGAACCGGACGGCCGCGGCCCAGCCCTCGGTGCGCTCCACGAGCCGGGCGACGTCCCGGCCACGCAGACCGGTACCGCGGCACACGTCGGCGACCTCGGCGTCGGTGAGCGCGAGGTCGGCTCGGCCCACCTCCGCGACGTCACCGCTCAGCCGGCGGGCGAGGACCTGGGGGAGCGGGACGAGACGCGTCGCGGCCACGAGGCGCAGCCGGCCGTCGGCCAGGCGGACGAGGCGGTCGAGATCGCCGACGGTCGCGGGCGCGAGGTGGTGGGCGGCGTCGACGACGAGGAGCACCGGGCGCGGTGCCGACGCGAGCGCGGTCGCCAGCCGGATCACGACGTCGGGCGACGCGGCACGACGCGGCGGCATGCCGACGCCCGCGCGCACCAGCGCGGCCTCGACGTAGCGCCAGAACCGGCCGGTCGCGTCGTCGCCGCTCTCGACGGACACCCAGGCGGCTCCCGGTCCGGCGCGACCGTCGGCGAACCACGACGCGAGCAGCACGGTCTTGCCGGTGCCGGCCGGCGCGCTCACGAGGGTGAGCGGCGCGGACGACGCGTCGTCGAGCGCCCGGACGAGCCGGGGACGCCGGGCGAGCGGCACACGGAAAGCGGGCACTGCGAGCTGGTGCTCCAGCAGAGCGACCACGGACGGCCTCCTCATCCGCGGGCGGCGACGACGCCCCCCTCGACGGCGTCGGCGTGAGCCGAGCCGCACGGGCCCTGACAGCGTGGCCCGGCGAGGAGGCAGCGCGCAAGGGACGTCGCGGGCCGTCTGACGCGCGGGTCGGGAGCCCGCTGCGCGTCGGCCCGGGTGCTGCGACGCTCGCGCTCCTGCCCGACGCAGGGCGGCGTGCGTGCTCGGCCGGCCGGCTGACGACCTGGACAACCGTCCGGAAAGGCTGGCGGCGGGGCCCGACGCGTGGAACGCTGGGCCGCCCGTGACTCGAGGAGGAGGTCGGCGGATGGTGGCAGGGCCGGTTCTGGTGGTGGGCGCGGGGCCCGGCGGGCTCGCAGTCGCCGCCGCGCTGCGGGCGCGGAAGGTCGACGCGGTCGTCGTGGAGAGGTCGTCCGCGGTCGGCGCCTCGTGGCGCGGTCACTACGACCGGCTGCACCTGCACACGACGCGCCGCTGGTCGTCGCTGCCGGGGCTGCCGATCCCGCGGGCCTACGGCCGGTGGGTGGCCCGCGACGACGTCGTCCGGTACCTCGAGCAGTACGCCGACCACCACCGGCTCGAGGTGCGGACCGGGGTCGCGGTCGAGCGCGTCGAGCGGGCGGGCGCGGGGTGGCGGCTGCGCACCGCCGGGGACGGGACGGTCGAAGGGAGCGCGGTCGTCGTGGCGACCGGCTACAACCACACCCCGGTGCCGCCCGCGTGGCCGGGCGTCGCGGAGTTCCCGGGCGAGGTCGTGCACGCCTCCTCCTACCGGAACGCCCAGCCGTACCGCGGCCGCGACGTCCTCGTGGTCGGCGTGGGCAACACCGGCGCGGAGATCGCGGTCGACCTCGTCGAGGGTGGCGCCGGGCGGGTACGGCTCGCGGTCCGGACGCCGCCGCACATCGTCCGGCGCTCGAACCTCGGCTGGCCCGCGCAGGGCACCGGGATCGTCGTGCGTCACCTGCCCGTGCCGCTCGTCGACGCGACCGCGCGGCTGATCGCGCGGGTCGAGGTCCCCGACCTGGCTGCCCACGGGCTGCCCCGCCCGACGACCGGCCTGTACTCGCGCGTGCTCGAGGGCTCGGTGCCGCTGCAGGACGTCGGGCTGATCGCGGGCGTGCAGTCGGGCGCGATCGAGCCCGTCGCTGCCGTCGAGTCGTTCGAGGGCACGAAGGTCGTGCTCGCCGACGGCACACGCGTCGAGCCCGACGTCGTGATCGCGGCGACCGGCTACCGACGCGGTCTCGAACCGCTGGTCGGCCACCTGGGCGTCCTCGACGCGCGCGGTCTGCCGCGTGCGCACGGCCCGCGGCCGGCCCGGCCGGGCCTGTACTTCACCGGCTACACCAACCCCATCAGCGGCATGTTCCGCGAGCTGCGCCTCGACGCCGAGCGCATCGCCCGGTCGGTGGCACGCTCGCGCGGCTGAGGTAGCCGGCGCGTGCGGGAGCGGGGCGCCGGTCGACGCACGCGGTGCCCCCCGCCACGATGGGGAGGTGAGCCGCAACGAGCGCGTGGTCGACGTCGGCGGCGTCGCGCTGTGCCTCGACGTCACCGGTCCGCCCGACGCGCCGGTGCTGCTGCTCGCGCACGGCGGTGCGTGCTCGCTCGACGCGTGGCCCGACGCGCTCGTCGAGCGGCTCGCGCAGGAGCGGCGCGTGATCCGGCTCGACTGGCGCGACACCGGTCGGTCGGCGACGTGGCCGCCCGGCGAGCCGGGGTACGGGCTGCCGGACCTCGCGGAAGACCTCGTCGGCGTGCTCGACGTCGAGGGTGTGCCGGCCGCGCACCTCGTCGGACTGTCCATGGGCGGTGCGGCGGCGCAGCTCGTCACCCTGGACCACCCCGAGCGGGTGCGGACGCTCACGCTGGTCAGCGCGACCCCCGGCGTACCCGGTCGCGAGGCCGACGACCTGCCGTCGTTCGACCCCGACCTTTTCGCGTCGTCGCCGCCCGAGCCGGACTGGTCCGACGGCGCCACCGTCGTCGCCTACCTCGTCGAGGAGGAGCGGCCGCTCCAGCGCGGCGGCTTCGACGCCGACGTCGAGCGTGCGATCGCCGAGCGGACCGTCGCGCGGGCCACCGACATCCGGTCGCGCACCAACCACGGGATCATGGACGGCGGGCCGTCGTGGCGCGACCGGCTGGGGGAGATCCGCGTCCCGACGCTCGTCGTGCACGGCGCCGACGACCCCATGTTTCCCCTGCCGCACGGCCGCTCGCTCGCGGACGAGATCCCCGGCGCTGAGCTCCTGGTGGTCCCGGACGCGGGTCACGGAGTGCCACCGCGCCGGGCATGGCCGACGCTCGTCGACCGGCTGCTGCGGCACACCGCGGAGCCGCCGGAGCGGGGCTGACCGCCGGCGGGCGACCACCGGCGGCGGATGATCGGCGTCGACGGCCGGTCGCGCAACCAGGTCGCCGGACTGTCCGACATGCGGACTGGCTCGTCGGGTCGCGCGAGGCCCGTCCGCCGGTCCCGTCGACGGCCGACGACGCGATCGAGGACGATCCGAGATGGTCGGGTCGCCCCGTCGTCGGACCGTGCGCTGCGGCATGATCACCGGCCTTCGGCGCGTCGCGGCCCGCCTGACCCGCCCCGTTCTCGGACGACGCCTAGACGGGCGTCCAGGGCAGCGCGAGACGCTTTTTGACGCACGAATTCCGTGTCCGATATGCGTGGATTAAAACATTCTCACGCGATTGACCGCCTTCCGTGACCGTGCGTAGCGTCTCGGCCCGTTGCCTGAGCCCGGCACTGACGCCGGCCGAGACGTGGAGGCGCCGTTGTCGTCGTTGAGTGGGATCCGCCGTGCGCTGCTGTGGGCGGCGGGAGGAGCCGAGACGCCGGACCTGGCTGGGATCGACCAGGACGTGCTCGTCCGCGCCCTGCGCCAGCACAGGCTCGAGGGCCGGTTCCTACGCCGCCTCGACGACGAGGCCGTGGACGCGCCCGAGACGCTGCGGCGACGGGTCGCGGCCGGACACGACGAGGTCGTCGCGCGCGTGCGGGACCAGATCGCGCTGTTCCGCACGGTGCGCGACTCGCTGCACCACGAGGGGCGTGGTCCCGGCCTCGTGCCGGTGAAGGGCTTCGGCCTGTACGCCCTGACGGGCGACCCGGGGCACGCCGCGTTCAGCTGGGACATCGACGTGCTCGGTGCCGACCCCACCGAGGTGGCGCGCGCCGTCGAGGCGACCGGTGGGTCGGGCTTCCACTTCCACGGCGAGGAGCACCCCTACGTCTTCGCGCACATGGACGACGTCGAGGTGCACGCCCGATACATCGTGACCGGGATGCCGTCGCAGCTGGCGGAGTCGGCGGTCGACGTCCTCGGCACCCCCGGCCGCTGCGAGCTGCGCACGCCGTTCTCGATCTCCAGCGTCACGTACGACGACCTGGTCGACCTGCTGGCCCCGGGGACCGGCGAGGCGCAGGAGATCGACGTGCTCGGCCCCGAGATGTCCGTGCTGATCCGGTGCGCGCACGTGTACGTCGGCTTCGCGATGAACACGCAGCCGCTGCCGTGGGCGACGGTGCGGCTCGTCGAGCTCGCCCAGATGCGCGACTACCTCGCGCTCGGCTCGTTCGACACGGACGTCTTCCGCACGCTGCACGAACGGTTCGACGCCGGGCTCGTCACGGACTTCGCCCGTCGCCTGCACCTCGACCTGTTCGGCGAGGACCCGTTCGAGCCGGTGTTGGGCGCGTCGTCCGCGATCCGCGACTGGTTCCCGCGCAACCTCTGGTGGGACGGCATCGACGCCGGGTTCCCCGTCAGCCTGCCCTGGGCGGCGGCGGACCTCGTCGCGTCGGACGCCGACCACCAGGACCTCGCGGACCTCCTCGGACCGGACCCGGTGGTGCTGGGCTCCGACGGCACTGCGGCGCTGTCGTTCCTCGCGACCGACGACGACCACGCGGGGCGCTATGTCTTCCACCGCTTCGGCGGCGACCTCGGGTCGATCCGGGCCGAGCTGTCCGCGACGCCGGAAGGGCTGCACGCGACCGCGCACTTCCCGGCGCTCGAGGACCAGCACATGGCGGCCCTCGGCTGGGCCACGGGCACGTATCGCTACGAGCTGTTCTACCGACCGCTCGACGGGACCCACGAGTTCTCCGACTACTCGAGCGACAAGACGGGACCGCGCCCGCGCGTCGAGCTGTGCACCGCGCGCGGCGACGGGCACGAGCTCGCCGTCGTGTTCCCGTGGGAGTCGCTCGGGGTCGACGCCCCGGCCGACGCGCTCGACCTGCCGCTGACCTTCCGCGCGCGGGTGCAGGAGCGTCCGTGGGGGGCGGTCGTCGGAGGCGTCGTCGCGCCGCTGCGGGTGAGCCGCGCATGAGCGACGTGCTCGGAGCCGGTTCGTGTCCGCGCGGCGACGTCGTCGACGCCGTCGTGAGCAGCGTCGTCCTCGTCGCCGACCCGCGGCTGCAGGAGGCCGCGGTGGACTACTGGGACATGTCGTCGGCCGCCCACCGCGGGGTCGTGGACCGGCTGCGACGCGTCGGGAGCGTCGAGCTCGCGCTGGCGACCGAGGCCGTGCTCGGTGACCCGCACGACCCGGTCGCGGTGCACCACCTCTCCGACGTCGTCGCCGCGACGTTCGGCGACGGCGGCGCCTGGCGCTCGCTCGGCGAGCAGGCGCTCCACGCCGACGGCACCGGCCGCCTCGCGGCCCACGTCGGGCGCGCGCACGACCCGGCCGCAGTCGAGGTCGGCGCCGCCGACCTCCTCGCGTGGCCGGCCCCGGCCCCGCCGGCGGACGTGCCCGACGCACCCGTGCTCGTCGTCGTCCCCTTCCGCGACCGCACCGCCGGGCGTTCCCGCCTGCGGAACCTGCTCGCGTGCGTCCGCGCCCTCGCGGACCAGACGGCGGACCGCGCGTCCTACCGCGTGGTCGTCGTCGAGGCGGACGAGCAGCCGCGCTGGGAGGCGGTCGTCCGCCCGCGCGTGCACTCCTACCTCCACCTGCGGGCCGCGGGTCACTTCAACAAGGCATGGGCGGTGAACGCCGGCGTCGTGCAGGCCGGACCGAGCGAGGTCGTGTGCGTCCTCGACGCCGACGTCCTCGTCGACCGGGAGTTCGTCGACCGCAACGTCGCGCGCTTCCGTGCACGCGGCGCGCAGGCCCACCTGCCGTTCCGGGACGCGCTGTGCCTCGACCCGGCCTCGTCGGACGCGGCGATCCGCCGACGCCTGCTCCACGCCGACGCGTCGGTCGCCCCCGACGTCCTGCGCGGTGCCGTCCTTCGTCGCCCGCCCGGCCACTGCGTGTGGGTGCGCACGGACCTGTTCCACCGTGTCGGGGGCTTCGACGAGCGGTTCGTCGGCTGGGGAGGCGAGGACCTCGACCTCGTGTTCCGGCTCGACGTGGTCGGAGCGGTCGACCGGTACGGCGACGCGCTGCTGCACCTCCACCACGAGCGCCCCCAGACGCAGGTCGACGGCAAGCGGTTCTACGCGGGCCGGCGCCTGCTGAGCTGGCACCCCGCCGGGCCGATCGGCCAGCTGGACGCTCCAGCGACGTCGACGGACGACGACCTCGCCGGGCTCATCGAGCGGGTCGAGGACGCGGCGGCATCGCTGTGAGAGCGCTGTCATGCCTCGACCGAGCGGTCGACCCGGAACGCCTCGTCAGGACGGCGCACGCCGCGGGTCTCGACGCGGTCGTGCTGAACGACGACCTCGTCGAACTCGAGGACGTCGTCGCGCTCGTGCGGGCCAGCGGGCTGCGCGTCGTGCTCAACCTGCCGCTCCTCTTCGACGTGGACCTGCTCACGCGCCTCCCGGACAGCCTCGCCGTGACGAGCGCGGGCCGGCCCGCGGTCGCCGAGTGGCTCCGGATGGCATGCCCGCGCGACGACGAGTTCTGGCAGGCGCGGCTCGACAAGATCCGGCCGGCCGTCGAGAGCGTGCGGCCCGACCTCGCGCTGCTCGACTTCGCCCGCACGTTCGTGCTCTGGGAACAGGTCGGGCCCGACGCCGAACCGCGTGCGATCGAGCACGGCTGCTGGTGCGCCCGCTGCCGGGCCGCCGGCGACGACGCCACGACGGTCCCCGCGGACGCGGTGACGGCGCGCGTGATCCAGGCGAGCGCCCTCGTCCGACGGTCCGCCCCTGGCACGCCGGTCGGCGTCAAGCTCGTGCCGTGGCTCGCGACCGACTACGGCGGTGCCCGCGAGTGGGCGTGCGGGCAGGACCTGCGCGCGCTCGCGCCGTGGGTCGACGTCGTCGTCCCGATGTCGTTCTCCTCGCTCATCGGCCGTCCGACGACGTACCTCGCGACGCTGCACCGCGAGATCCGGGAGACGACCGGGCGGGCCCTCATGCCCTGGCTGCAGGCGGCCGACCCCGCGAGCCCGACGGCGCTCGGCGTGGAGCAGGTCTCCGAGATGCTCGACGCCGTCGAGCGCGACGCCGACCTCGGCTACGGCGTCTTCCACCTCGACGGCGTCGCCGACCGTCCCGACATCCTCGCGCTGCTGGCGTCGCGCGCCCCGCAGCACCGATCACCGAAGGAGACCTCATGACCCCGGAACGCGACGTGTTCGGACCCGAGCCGTGGCTGCGCCTCGGCGACCGCGGCTTCCACTCCCGGCTGCTCGTCGGTGTCGAGCAGTACACAGACCCGGGGCTCGTCGGCCGGGTGCTGACGGCGAGCGGCGCCGACGTCTTCATCACCACGTACGACCTCGAGCAGACGCGCAGCAGCCTGCTGCTGTCCGACGTGGACCGCGAGGTCGACCTCGGCGCGTTCACCTGGATCGGCACGACGTCGTTCGCGCACTCGGCGAAGGACGCGGTCGAGACCGCCCGACGTCTGCGCGACGCGCTCGGGCTGGACATCATCAAGCTCGACGTGCGGGACGCCACCAACCTGCCCGACGGCGACGCGACGGTGTCCGCGGCGAAGACGCTGCTCAACGACGGGTTCAGCCTCCTGCCGTTCATCCTTCCCGACCTGGGGACCGCACGGGTGCTCGAAGGCATGGGCTGCTCGGCGCTGCGCCTCATGGCCTCGCCGGTCGCGAGCTACCGCGGCCTCGTCGACCCGGACCTGCTGCGCGGGTGCATCGACGCCGTCGACATCCCCACGGTCGTCGAGGGCGGGCTCGGCAGCCCGGCGGACGTGACGCGGGCGTTCGAGATCGGCGCGAGCGCGGTGCTCGTCAACACGCTCGTCGCCCGCGCGCCCGACCCCGTCCGGATGGCGCGCGCCGTGCGGCACGCCGCGCTCGCGGGCGGCCTGGTGCGGGGGTGACCTCGGCGCTCGCGGGCGGTCGCCGCCTCGACGCCGTCCTGCTCGACGTCGACGGCGTCCTCGTCGACACCGAGGAGGCGGTGGTGGAGCTCTGGCAGGTGCTGTGCTTGCGGCTCGGGCGGCCGCCGCTCGACGACGCCGACCACGCGCACATCGTGGGCTGCGCCGTCGAGCACACCGTCGACCACCTCTTCGGCACCCTCGGCCCGGACGTGGTCGACCGTGCGCACCTGATGCTCGCCGACCTCGAGCCCGCGCTGCCGGCCCGCCCGGTCGAGGGGGCGGCCGAGCTCGTGCACGACCTGTGCGCGCGCGGCGTCCCGGTCGCCCTCGTGACCGGCGCGTCGAGGACCCGCCTCGACGCGGTCGTGCGGTCGCTCGGCGCCGCGGGTCAGCCCCTCACGGCCGTCACGGCGGGGGAGTCCGAGGGCAAGCCGCACCCCGGTCCCTACCTGCTCGCGGCGCGCCGGCTGGGCGTCGACGCCACGCGGTGCGTCGTCGTCGAGGACGCCGTCGCGGGTGTCCGCAGCGCGATCGCGGCCGGCGCGATCTGCCTGGGACTCGCGCCCGCGGGCAGCCCGCGGGGCGGGGCGCTCCTCGACGCCGGCGCCGAGGCGGTGCTCGAGACGCTCGACGCCGTGCGAGCGGCCCTGCGGCCCGTCGGCGACGGCTCCGCGGGCCTCCCGGCACCGACAGCGACACCTTCAACGACGAGAGGAACGTCATGGGCGTGACCATCCACCTTCCCGCGGTGCTCGCGGGCCGCGCGGGAGGATCCCGCACCGTCACCAGCACGGGGACGACGGTCGCCGAGGCGCTCGAGCGCACGGCGCAGGAGCACCCTGACCTCGTCCAGGTCATCCGCGGCCGCGAGGGCCTGTCCCGCTTCGTCAACCTGTACGTCGACGACGTCGACGTCCGCGGCACCGGGGGCCTCGCGACGCCGCTGGCTCCCGGCGCCGAGATCGTCGTCGTCCCCGCGGTGGCCGGAGGGTGAGCGTCGTGACCGCTCCTGCCGCCACGCTGCCCGGGCCCCTCGTCGAGCCGGCCGGCGAGCTCACGCGCGAGGAGACCGCGCGCTACAGCCGGCACCTGCTGCTCCCGGAGGTCGGGGACGCGGGGCAGCGTCGCCTCAAGGCCGCCCGGATCCTCGTCATGGGGGCCGGCGGGCTCGGCGCGCCCGTCCTGACGTACCTCGCTGCCGCGGGCGTCGGCACGATCGCCGTCGTGGACGACGACGTCGTCGACGTCTCCAACCTGCAGCGCCAGGTCCTGTTCGGCCACGACGACGTCGGCCGGCGCAAGGTCGAGGCCGCGGCGGACCGGATGCGCGCGATCAACCCGCACGTGACCGTCGTCGAGCATGCAGTCCGGGTGGACGCGTCGAACGCGCTCGACCTGTTCCGCGGCTACGACCTCGTGATCGACGGCACCGACAACTTCGCGACGCGCTACCTCGTGAACGACGCGTGCGTGATCCTCGGGCTGCCGTACGTGTGGGGCTCGGTCTTCCGCTTCGAGGGTCAGGTCAGCGTCTTCTGGGAGCAGTACGGCCCGCAGTACCGCGACCTGTACGGCGAGCCGCCGCCGCCGGGTCTCGTGCCGTCGTGCGCGGAGGGCGGGGTGCTCGGCTCCCTGTGCTCGATGGTCGGGGCCACGATGGCGACGGAGGCGCTCAAGCTCATCGTCGGGACGGGCGAGCCGCTCGTCGGTCGCCTGCTCGTGCTCGACGCCCTGGCGATGCGGTGGCGGAGCCTGCCGGTCGCGCGGCAGGAGGGCACGCTGCGCGTGCGCACGCTCGACGAGTGGCCCTACGAGGAGCGGTGCGCGCTGCCCGGTGCCGCCAGGTCCGCCACGGCGGCGGGCGCGGAGATCACGGTCCCGCAGCTCCAGGAGCTCCTCGCACGGCCGGGCGGCCGGGACGGCGTGACCCTCGTCGACGTGCGCGAGCCCTTCGAGCACGAGCTGGGCGCGATCCCGGGCAGCCTCCTGCGGCCCAGCGGCGACCTGCGCACCCGCGAAGGGCGTGCGGAGCTCCTCGGCCACCCGGCGGTCGTCCTGTACTGCAAGTCCGGCGCCCGTTCGGCCGCCTGCCTCAGTGCCCTGCGGGCGGACGGGCACGCCGACGTCCGCACCCTGGTCGGCGGCTACGACGCGTTCGCGCGGAGCACGTCGTGACCGCCGCACCCCCCGCCGCCCCGACGCCCGCCCGTCCCGCCCCCCGGAGGTCCCCCGTGCCCGCAGACCCGCACCCCGCGTCCGAGCTCGAGCTCGAGCTGACCTTCCTCGCCGACCGCGTGCCCGACGAGGTGCGCGGCACGCACCCCGTCCGGCTCGTGGACGTGTACGTCCCCGAGGACCGGCAGGTGCACCCGCGGCTGCGGCTGCGCCAGCAGGGTGACCGGTTCGAGCTGACCAAGAAGCTGCCCGTGGTCGAGGGCGACGCGTCGCAGCACCACGAGCTGACGGTCACGCTCGACGACGCGGAGTTCGCCTGCCTGGCCGCCGCGAGCGGGCGCCGGGTCGAGAAGGACCGCTACCGCGTCGTCATCGACGGCCACCCGGCCGAGGTCGACGTCTTCCGCGGCGACCTGCAGGGTCTCGTGCTCGTCGACTTCGAGTTCGGCGACCGCGCCGACCTCGAGTCGTTCGTCGCGCCGGCGTGCTGCGGGCCCGACGTGACGCAGGAGGACTTCATCGCCGGGGGCCTGCTCGCGGGCCGCGCCTACGCCGAGATCGAGCCCGAGCTGGACCGGCTCGGCTACACGCGTCTCGACGTGTGATGCGCGAGATCGAACGGAAGTTCCTCCTCGCGTCGGTGCCCGACGGGACCGGCCGGTGGGTCCGGGTCCGGCAGGGCTACCTGGCGCAGGACGCGCGGGCGGCGGTCCGTGTGCGGGAGGTGGCGGGCCGCTTCTGGCTGACGTGCAAGCGGGGGGAGGGGATCGTGCGCGAGGAGTGGGAGGTCGAGCTCAGCGCCGCGCAGTGGGAGCAGCTGTGGCCCGCCACCGGCGGCGCACGGGTCGAGAAGGACCGCGGGCGCGTCGACCTCGACGGTGCGGTCGCGGTCGTCGACGTCTTCGACGGACCGCTCGCCGGGCTGCGGCTCGCGGAGGTCGAGTTCCCGACGCGCGCGTCCGCGCACGCGTTCGTCCCACCGCCGTGGGTCGGCGCCGAGGTCACCGACGACCCGCGCTACGGCAACCGGTCCCTCGCGGTCAGGGGGCTGCCCGTCCCCGGATGACGCGTCGGGGCGCCGCGCCGCACGCCGGGCGCGCGCTCCCGGCGCCGTCGCAGCACGCCACGTGCGCGCCATCCACACCGTCGTGGACGGACGACCGGCGGGCGGGTCGCAGGACCCGCTGACCGCCGGCGACGGCACGACGCCACGTTCTCTCGAAGGGGGTTCCACCGTGCATGCGTCCTCACCGACCGTCGTCGTGATCGAAGGGATCGACGGCGCCGGCAAGTCCTCGCAGTGCGGCCGGGTCGCGGAGCGGCTCACCGACCGCGGCCTCCGGGTCGTCACCTGCGCGCCCGACCGGCCGTTGCGACGGGTCTACAAGTCGTTGATCGACGACGCCGACGGCTTCCCCGACGCCCGCACCTCGGTGCTGCTCGGGCTCGCGGACTACGCCTACGCGACGCAGGACGTCCCGCCCGCGGACGTCGTCCTGCTCGACCGCTACGCCTACTCGTCGTGCGCCGACGCGCTCGCCCTGGGGATGCGGCCCGACCAGGTGCTGCCGCTCCTGCGGCTGTTCGACGCGCCCGACCTCACGCTCCTCGTCGACGTGTCGCCCCGCGAGGCGCTCGCGCGCAAGGGCGGGGCGTGCTCGCTCGCGGAGGCCGGCGGCCCCGAGGTCCTGCGCGGCGCCGGGTCGTTGCCTGACGCGTTCGTGACGTACCAGAACGCCGTGCGGGACGGGTTCCTGCGGCTCTTCGCGTCGCACACCGGACGCCACGGCTTCCACGTCGTCGACGGGGAGCGGTCGCTCGACGACGTCACCGACGCGTTGTGCGACGTCGTGCTCCGGGCCTGCGGCGCGGGTCTGCCCGAGGCGGTCGACGCGTGACCGGCCCCGTGAAGCGCGTGGGCGTCGTGGGCGTGGGGCACCAGGCGACCGAGGACCACCTGCCCGCGGTGGAGGCGTGCCCGCGCACCGAGCTGCGCGCGGTGTGCGACATCGACGCGGCGACAGGGTCGCCCGTCGCGGCGCGGTACGGCGTCCCGTTCTACGAGTCCGTCGACGTCATGCTGCACGACGAGGACCTCGACTTCGTCGTGGTCACCGTGCCGCACGGAGTGCACCGCGACGTCACCGAGCGCGCCATCCGCGCGGGCGTCCATGTACTCAAGGAGAAGCCGTTCGCGGTCAGCGCGGCCGACGCGCGCCACCTCCAGCAGCTCGCGGACGCCCACGGGATCCAGGTCATGACGACGCTGCAGCGGCGCTTCAACCCGACCTACACGAGCTTCTTCCAGCTCGCGGACCAGATCGGCACGCCGTTCGCGGTCGACGTCCAGTACACCCTCGGCGTGGAACGGCCCGACGAGGGGTGGCGGGGCCAGCGCGCGATCGCCGGCGGCGGATGCCTCATCGACATGGGCTACCACATGCTCGACCTGCTGATCTGGTACCTCGGCCTGCCCGACCGGCTCGCCGCGACGATCTCGTCGCGCGCCATCCCCGGCCAGGAGTACGACGCCGAGGACACCGCGAACGTCCTCATGACGTGGGACTCGGGCCTGCACGGCACGATGCGGATCTCGCGTGCGATGCCGCCCAAGACTGAGCGGTTCCGGCTCGTCGGGACCGACGGCACGATCGAGATCGAGCGCGGGGTCATCCGCCGCTTCCGTCGGGACGGCGAGCTGCTCGAGGAGCTGCGCCGGCTCGGGGCGTGGGCGCCTGCGGCCGTGAGCCAGCTCGAGTTCTTCTGCGACGTCGTCGACGGCCGGGCGGAGAACCACGGCAGCCCCGGCTACCACCTGCAGCACACCACCTTCATCGACGCGGCGTACCGTGCCGCCGCCACGGGCCACGTGGTCGACATCAAGGGAGCGCTCGTATGACGACGACCGACGTCCACATCCCCGCGGTCACGGCGCCTGAGCCGCACTTCGTGTGGCCCGTCGTCGACGAGGCGACCCTCGAGGCGGTGCGCGCGCAGCTGGTCGAGTCCGTCTCCGTCTACGACCGCTCGGGCGTCGTCGCCCGTGTCGAGGACGCGCTCGCGCGCTGGCACGGCGTCCGGCACGCCGTCCTCATGAGCTCCGGCACGTGCGCGCTGCACGCCGCGTACGTCGCGGCGGGCGTGGGTCCGGGCGACGAGGTGATCGTCCCCGCCTACACGTTCTTCGCGACGGCGAGCCCGCTGCTGCAGACGGGCGCGACGCCCGTCCTCGTCGACTGCGACGAGCGCGGCAACCTCGACCCGGCCCGGGTCGCCGACGCCGTGACGAGCGCGACCCGCGCCATCGTGGTGACGCACATGTGGGGCCTCCCTGCCGACGTCGCGGCGCTGCGGGCGATCGCCGACACGCGTGGGCTGCTGCTCGTCGAGGACACGTCGCACGCCTTCGGCGCGTCGGTCGACGGGCGTCCGGTCGGCGCGTTCGGGGACCTCGCGGCGCAGAGCCTCCAGGGCCAGAAGCCGCTCACCGGCGGCGAGGGCGGCGTGCTCCTCACGGACGACGACGAGCTGTACTACCGGGGGGTCGCGATCGCGCACTACAACGTGCGGTGCAAGCGCGAGATCCCGGCCACCCACCCGCTGGCGCGCTACGCCGTGACCGGTCTCGGGCTCAAGTGGCGGATCCACCCGGCCGCCGCCGCCATGGTCGAGCAGCAGCTCGGCGTCCACGACGCCGTCCGCTCCGGACGCGACGCGTGCGCCGCGCGCATGGCGGCCCGCCTCCGGCGCCTCCCGGGCGTCGAGGTCCTGCTCCCGCGTGAGGGCGAGCAGGGCTCGTGGTACGCGCTCGTCCTCCGGCTCGACGACGCCCTGCTCGCGCACGTGGACGCCGACACGCTCGTCGAGCGCTTGCACCGGGAGGGTGCGGTCGAGGTCGACCGGCCCGGCAGCACCCGCCCGCTCGCGCAGCTCCCGCTGTTCCAGGACCCGGGCGGTGCCCTGCCCGCCTATGCGGGCCGCAGCGGCGCCCGGCCCGAGGACTACCCGGCCGCGAACGACTTCTTCGACCGCACGCTCAAGCTGCCGGTGTGGCACCGCGCGGCGGACGTGCCGGTCGTCGACCAGTACCTCGACGCGTTCGACAAGGTCTGGGCCGAGCTCGGCCTGTGACCGGCCGGTCGCGAGGACCGGTCCCACCCGCACCTGCCACCGAGAGGACGAGCGTGCCGTCAGACCTGCGCACCACCACCACGCCGACGGGGCGCGCCGGCGTCGCGCCACACGACTTCGACGACCTGCGCGCCCAGCTCGTCGCGGCGACGCGCGGCCCGCGCGACTCCGACGCGCTCGCGCAGGCTGGACGGCTGCTCACGACCGCGTTCGCGGACCGGGCGGGCGGTGCGGCGCTGCTCTCCTCCTGGGCAGACCGCCTGCGGGACGGCCGCACGACCGTGCGCGGCCGCTCGCAGGTCCACCACAACGGCTTCGCGAAGATCTCGCTCGCCCGCCTCGACGGCGGGTGGAACCTACGGCTGCACGTCTGGCCGGCAGGCCAGGGCGACGCGCGCGTCCACGACCACCGCTGGTCGTTCGCGTCGATCGCCGTCGACGGTGCGCTCGACGTCGTCAACTACTCGCGCGACACCGGGCCGGACGACGAGGTGCGGCCGTGCTACCGGCTGTACGACGCGACCGGCGACGGCGAGAAGCGTCTCGAGCGGGCCCCCGACGAGGCGGTCCGCCCGACGAGCTCGTACCGCATCGGGGCCGGCGCCTTCCACGTCCTCGACTTCCGCGACCCGCACGTGGTCCGGAACACCACCGCGACCGACGCGGTGACGCTCATGCTGTCCGGCCCTGCCCGACGCGAGTTCTCCCACTCGTACGGTGCGCGCGACCGCGACGACGTCCTGCCCGCCCCCGCCCTCGTCGACGACGAGCGCGCCATCGACCACGTCCGGCTCGTCGCCGCACGCCTCAGGAGCGCCTGATGACCACCCCCACCCCGTTCGGGATCCGACTGCACGACGCCATCGAGCGCACCGGCCGACTGTGCGTCGGCATCGACCCGACCGCCCGCGACCTCGACGCCTGGTCCCTGCCGGACGACGCCCGCGGAGCCGCGCGGTTCGCCGCCGCGATCATCGAGGCGTCGGCCGGGCAGGTACCCGTCGTCAAGCCGCAGGCCGCGTACTTCGAGCGCTTCGGTCCGGACGGCGTGGTCGCGCTCGCGGACACGATCCGGCTCGCGCACGCGGCCGGCCTGCTCGTCCTGCTCGACGCGAAGCGCGGGGACATCGGGTCGACCAACGCCGCGTACGCCGAGGCCTACCTACGCGCAGGTGCCCCCCTCGGCGTCGACGCGATGACCGTCTCGCCCGTCGCGGGCGTCGCCTCGCTCGCGCCGTTCGTCGACGTGGCCCGTGCGGAGGGTGCGGGGCTCTTCGTCCTCGCCCGGACGTCGAACCCCGAGGCGTACGCGTCCCAGACCGCCCGCGAGACGGACGGCGGAACGGTCGCCGAGCACGTGCTCGCGTGGCTGCGCGCGCAGAACGCGGGTCAGGACGTCGGCTCGTTCGGGTGCGTCTTCGGCGCCACCGTCGACGACAGCCACGACGCGCTCGCAGGTCTCCACGCCTTCGTGCTCGCACCGGGCCTCGGCGCCCAGGGGGCCACCGCCGACGACCTGGCGAGGCGGTTCCGGGACGGGCGGTTCGTGCTGCCCACGACGTCGCGTGCGATCGCCGCCGCAGGCCCTTCCCTCCGCGCGGTCGCCGCGGCCGTCACCGACACCGTCGAGGCCTGCACCGACGCGTTGCGCCCGGTTCGCGTCCAGGACTCGGCGCGATGACGCGCGGGCGCCTCGTCGCGGTGTGCGGCATCGACGGATCCGGCAAGACCACGCAGATCGAGCGCGTCGTCGACCATCTGCGGGCGCAGGGGCGCGACGTCGTCGCGACCCGGCAGCCGACGGACCGCTACCGGCAGGACGCGACGGTCCGCGCCGCGCTCGACCTCAGGCTGGAGCTCGCGCAGATCTCGCCCGAGCTGGCGCTGTTCGCGGCCTTCGACCGTCTCCGCCACCTGCGCGAGGTCGTGGAGCCCGCGCTCGCGGCCGGGAGCTGGGTCGTCACCGACCGCTACGTCTACTCGAGCTACGCGTACTTCCTCAGCCGCGGGATCGCGGAGGTCGACTGGCTCACCGCGATCAACCGCCACGCACCCCGTCCCGACCTCACCGTCGTCGTGGACGTCCCGCCGGAGCTCGCGGCGGTCCGGATCGTCGCGCGCGACGGGTCGTCCCGCAAGCGTGAGGAGCTCGACCTCGACCGGATGCAGACCGTCCGGGCGGCGTTCCGCGACCAGCCGTGGGGCGCGCACGCCGACTACCACGTCGTCGACGGGACCGACCCGGTGGAGCAGGTGTGGGACCGGGTGCGCACGCTCGTCGACGGGCTCGCCGGATGAGCTCGGCGCTGGTCCTCGGGGCGGACGGCGGGATCGGGCGCCAGGTGGTCGCCCAGCTGGCCGCGTCCGGGTGCGGCACCGTCGTGACGGCGGACCGTCGCGGTCCGGTGGACCACCTGGTCGACGTGGCGGACGACGGCGCGACGTCGCGCTACTCGCGGTGGCTCGACGGGTTCGAGCAGGGCGGCGCGATGCCCGACCTGGTCGTGTGGTCCGTCGGCGTGTACCCGCGGCGGCCGCCCCACGCGTACGGCACCGACGCGACGCGCGCTGTCGTCGACGCCAACCTCACGGGCTTCCTGCGGTTCGTCGCGGCGCTCACACGCGTGCAGCGGCGCGACGGCCGCCCGCGACGACTCGTGGTGATCGGCAGCCAGGCCGGCGCGACGGGCGGCACCGACGCCGTCTACGCCGCGTCGAAGGCCGGGCTGAACGCGGTCGTGAAGTCGCTCGCTCGGGAGTACGCGTCCCTGCGGCTGATCGCGAACTGCGTGAGCCCCGGTCCCACCGACACGCCGATGGCGGACGTCATGGGCGAGCGGCGCGCGCACTACGAGCGGGCGATCCCGCTGGGTCGCTTCAGCAGCGCGTCCGAGGTCGCGGCCGTCGTCGTCTGGCTCCTCACCCAGGCGCCCGAGGCCGTGCTCGGCACCGTGATCGACGTCGACGGAGGGCTGGTGCGCCGATGAGCGTGAGGATCCTGGAGCGCACGGGCGCCATCCGCATGCGGACCCCGTTCGGCGAGTTCTCGCTCGAGGCGTTCATCGTCGCGGAGGGCGCGTCGATCGACACGCACCTCGCGGTCGTGCACGGGCAGCTGGGCGACACCGTCCCGGTGCGCATCAACTCGGCGTGCCTCACGAGCGAGGTCTTCGGCGACGACCGGTGCGACTGCGCCTGGCAGCTCGAGGAGACGCTGCGCCGTATCGTCGCCGAGGGCTCGGGCGTGGTCCTGTACCACCAGAACCAGGAGGGCCGCGGAATCGGCCTCTTCCGCAAGATCCAGTCGTACCGGCTGATGAGCGAGGGGCTCACGACCAACGAGGCGTTCGCCGCTCTCGGTGAGCCGACCGACGCCCGCACGTACGCGGCCGCCGCGAGCATCCTCGACCTCCTGGGTGTCCGTCGGGTGCGGCTCATCAGCAACAACCCGACCAAGGCGCGCGCCCTGCGGGAGGCCGGCCTCGAGATCGTCGAGGTCGCGGAGGTCGTCGGCGCGCACAACCCGGCGTGGCGCTCCTACCTGCTGAGCAAGGCACAGGACTTCGGGCACACGATCACGCTGCCCGCCCGCACGACCCCGGTCGTCTCGTAGACCTGTCATCCGGGCGGGACGTCTGTCACGACTCCGCGTAGGCGCGTGCCTGCAGCGACCACAGCTCCGCGTACCGACCGTCGGCGGCCAGCAGGTCCGCGTGGGTGCCGTGCTCGACCACGCGACCGGCGTCGAGCACGACGATGCGGTCAGCGAGCCGGACCGTCGACATGCGGTGCGTGACGAACAGCGTCACGCCGCCGACCCGCGCGGCGACCTCGGCGGCGTTCGCCTGGTACGCGTCGACGAGCCGTTGCTCCGCGAGCGCGTCGAGCGCCGCGGCGGGCTCGTCGAGGACGAGGAGCAGAGGGTCAGACCGCATGAGTGCGCGTGCGAAGCCCACGTTCTGCCACTGCCCGCCTGACAGGTCGCGGCCGTCCGCGTAGCCGAGCCCGAGGACGTCCTCGACCGCGAGCTCGTCGGCGATCGGTGCACCCGTCCGCGACAGGGCGTGCCGCACCGGCCCGGGCGCGTCGACGTCCTCGAGCCGGCCGATCCCGACGCTGTGCTGCAGCGACAGCTCGACGCGCGCGAAGTCCTGGTAGAGCGCGGCGGTGCGCTCGAACCAGCGGTCGGGCGAGACGGTCGCGAGGTCGGCGCCGCCCACCAGGACCTGGCCGGACGTCGGGCGGTAGAGCCCGGCGAGCAGCTTGAGGAGCGTGCTCTTGCCGGCGCCGTTCTCACCGACGACCGCCACCGACGTGCCGGCAGGCAGGTGCAGGTCGACGTCGTCGAGGACGGTCCTGTCCGTCCCGGGGTACCGGAACGAGACGTGCGACAGCCGGATGCCGTCCGCGCTGCGGGCCGGGAGCGGGCCGCTCGGGGGCAGCGCCGTGTCGGCCTCCACCTCCGTGCGCATCGCGACGAAGCGGCGCAGTCCCGCGGCGGCGCGGTGCACCGAACCGAGCAGCTCGACGCCCGCGGACATCTGCACGCTGAGCTGGGTCGCGAGCGTGATGGTGAGCACGACGTCGCCCACGCTCGCCCGGCCCGCGCGCGCCAGCGCGAACGCGCCGACGACGGCGCCCGCGTAGGCGACGCCGAACGCGAGCTGCCCGCCGCTGCGCAGCAGGGCGTACCGGACGTCGGCGCGCGACATCGCGCCCGCGTACGACTCGAGCAGCGCACGCTGCCGGTCCACGAGGAAGTCGGCGCTGCCGCTGAGCCGGATCTCCTTCTGCGAGACGGGGTTCGCGGCGAGCCGGCGCAGCGCGCGGATCGACCGGGTGGTCGGTGACTGCGCCTCACGGGTCTGCTGCAGCCCGCTCTCCGCACGCCGGCCGAGCAGCACGGGGACGACCGCCACCAGCGCGAGGAGCGGCAGCCACGGGGCGACCGTGGCAAGCACGACGGCGGTGAGCAGGGTCTGGACGAGGGTGGCGCCGAGCTGGAGACCCGTCTGCACCGTCGTGCGCACCTGCATGACGTCCTGGCGGAGCAGGTCGACGCGGTCCGCGAACGCGGGGTCGTCCGCACGGTCGAGGTGGTGCGGGCCGTTCACCAGCCGCAGCAGCTCCCGGTTGAACTCCTCGTCGGTCACCTCGGCGAGCTCGAAGTAGTAGAGGTGCGCGAAGTGGCCGAGCATGAGCTCACCCGTGAGCGCGACGGCCGCGACCACGACCCATCCCGTCGCGGTACCGACGTCGCCCGCGATCGCGGCGTCCACGAGGCGTCCCGCGCCGAGCGCGACCACGGGGGTCGCGACGGCACCGAGCAGGAGCAGGCCCGCGCCGATCGACAGCCGGCGGCGGTCGATCCGCCAGCCGAGCGCGAACAGGCGCCCGAGGCAGAAGAGCACGTCCCTCATCGACCGACCTCCGTCTCGTCCACGGCGCCGAACCGGCGCGCCTGCACCTCGAACATCCGGCTGTACGTGCCGCCGAGCGCGACGAGCTCGTCGTGCGAGCCCGCCTCGCTGATGCGTCCGCCGTCGAGCACCACGATCCGGTCCGCGCGCCGGACGGTGGAGAACCGGTGCGAGATGACCAGGCTCGTCACGCCGCGCGTGAGGTCGAGGAACGCGTCGTAGAACTCGGCCTCCCCTCGCGCGTCGAGCTGTGACGTGGGCTCGTCGAGCACGAGGACGGATGCGCCGTGCCGGACCGCGAAGAGCGCGCGGGCGAGCGCGAGCCGCTGCCACTGCCCTCCCGACAGATCACGCCCGCCCGGCAGCGCCCGGGTCAGCGGGGTCTCGAGACCGGCGGGCAGCTCGTCGAGCAGGTCGCCGAGGCCGACGCGCGCCAGCTCGGCGCGGATGCCGTCGGTGTCGTCCCGGTGCTCGATCGCCCCCATCGCGACGTTCTCGCGCAGCGGCAGCTCATAGCGGAGGTAGTCCTGGAACGTCACCGCGAAGGATCGCTGCCACGCGTCCGCGTCGAGCGTCCGCAGGTCGGTGCCGTCGACGCGGACAGCGCCGCGGTCGGGGTCGTAGATCCCGGTGAGGACCTTGACGAGCGTCGTCTTGCCCGCGCCGTTGACGCCCACGAGCGCGGTCGACGTCCCGGCGCGCAGCTCGAGGTCCAGGCCGTCGAGGACCGGCGGCCCGCCCGGGTAGGCGAAGTGGACCCGGTCGAGCCGGACGGCGTCGCGCGCGACGACGGGGGCGGACGTCCCGGCGGGCGACGTCGTGCGCGCGTCCTCGCGCCTGGTGATCGCCTCGAACTCGAGGAGCGCCTCCCACGCGCTGCGGCCGTAGACGAGCTTGACGTCGGCCTCGGGGAACACGACGCCGAAACGCCCGCACAGCAGGATGGCCTGCACGGCGATGCTCACCGCGGCGACGGAGGCGACGTCGGAGCGCGCGACGAGCAGGAGCGCGACGACGGAGCCGACGAGCGCGACGGCCGTGTACGCGAGGAACGGCACCCCGTACACCCGGCGTCGCCACTCCCAGAGCGGGTCGAGCACGGCCCGGCTCTCGGCCACGTAGCGCGCGTCCAGCCAGTCGACGAGGCCGAGCGTGCGGATCTCCTTGGCGGCGCGCGTGCTCGTCGCGAGGTCCCTGACGTACGCGACCCGACGGCGCAACGGCTGGAACCGGC
Source organism: Cellulomonas algicola (assembly GCF_019024305.1). Taxonomy (NCBI): domain Bacteria; kingdom Bacillati; phylum Actinomycetota; class Actinomycetes; order Micrococcales; family Cellulomonadaceae; genus Cellulomonas; species Cellulomonas algicola. Next base: position 124,506 of record NZ_JAHKSJ010000018.1, read on the forward strand.
GGACGAGCTGCCCCCAGCGGTGGAAGGCGGTCGTCTGCCCGAGACGCGCGACGAGCGCGACGACCGCCCCGGCGAGGGCCGCCTGCCACCCGACGGCGACGGCGAGGAGCGTGACGGCCCCGACGAGCTGGGTATACCGCGCCCAGAGCGCGAGCCCGCCCTCGACGGCCGCCCCCGGTGTGAGCGTCCACTGCTCGAACGCCTCGTCGGCCTGGCTGAGCCGGTCCGCCACGTCGGGTCGTTCGAGGCCCGCGAGGGTCGCCCGACGGAGCGCGAAGTCGGTGAGGCGCTCGATGCACGCGGCGTCCACCCGACGTGCGACCGCACGCGACAGGATGAGCTGGACGGGGGCGAGCAGCTGCTGCAGCAGGAACGCTCCCACGGCGAGCACGAGCCAGGGCGTGACGCCCTCGCCGTCGAGCTCCTGGAGGGCCACGCCGGTGCCGACCATGAACGCGACCGGCGCCGCGCCGGCGAGCACGTGCACGGCCAGCGTGGCCGTGACGACTCCGCGACCGGCGTAGGGGAGGAGCTCGCGCAGCTGTGCCGCGGCGACGCGCCGCTCGCGCAGACGCCTGCCCGGACGAGCCCACCACGGTCCGCGATCGCTCTCGAACGGTGACGTGCTCGGGGTCCTCCGCTCCGTGGGCGCGGTCGGGACGCTCATCGTGCACCTCCACCTAGGGTCGACGCAGACTCGGGCCGGCGACACCCTCCCGCAGACTGTGACTGCAGTCGTAGGCGATTTCACCTGGTGGACCGTGCGCCGGCGGGGACGCCCGTGACGGTGCCGGTCAGGGCGAGCAGCCCACGGTGCCGTCCGGCGGCGGCGTGCCCGTGCCGAGGAAGCCGTACACCGTCGAGCGACCCGTGGCGAGGGTGCCGTTCCACGCGGCGTTCCGGACGGTGACGGCGGTGCCGGACGTCGCGAGCTCGCCCGACCAGAGCTGCGTGACCGCACCACCCGCAGGGAGGGCGAAGGTCGTCGTCCAGCGGGTCAGCGAGGTGAGCGCCCTGACCTCGACCGACGCCTGGTACCCGCCCGGCCAGCGACCGCCGACGGTGAGCGTGGCCCGGCATCCGGCGGGCGGCATGGTGTGCGTGACGGTCGGCGACGGCGTGGGCGTGACGGTCGGCGACGGCGTGGGGGTGGGCGTGGGTGCCGGGGTGACGGTCGGCGTAGGTCCGCCGCCCAGCCCGAGATCGCGCAGGAAGGCCGTGAGCCGGGCCGCGATGACCTCGTGGTCCCGCACGGACGGGTGCCAGTGGCAGCCGCCGTAGTCGAGGCCCTCGTTGCCGTAGTACCAGGAGCGCACGCGGTCGTCGCCGTCGGCGTTGCGCTCGTCGACGACCCGCTGCGCGAGGTCGGGCAGGTCGGTGCCGGTGTGGACGTACGTCGCGCTGACGACGAGGTAGGTGTCAGGCCCGTACCGCTCGCGCAGCGTGTCGAGGTAGCCGTGGTACGCGGCGACCCACGCCTCGCGCAGCGCGGACGTCGTGGGCCACGTCTCGTTCGCGTTCAGGGGCGTCGAGAAGTCGTTGATCCCCAGGCCGACGACGACCGCGTCGGGGTGCCAGGACGAGGGCCGGTCCCAGGGGGCGTCGACGAACGGCAGCGCCCGGGCCTCGTAGGTGCGGTAGCTCGTGCCGGGCTCGCCGCCCGCGTAGTTGCGCACCATCCCGCGACCCGAGAACGCGTTGACCTGGTAGTCCGCGCCGAGCGCCCGGGCGGTGAGCGCGCCGAACGACAGGTCGGCGTTCGTGGTGCGGGTGACCTCGTCGCCCGTGCACTCGCGGCTCTCCGACGTGTTGCCGTAGCCGGCGGTGTACGAGTCGCCGACGAGCTCGAGCTGGAGGGCGCGCGCGGGCGGCGCGGACAGGATCTGCGACCCGTCGACGGGGACGAAGCCGCCGAACGTGCTCGTGGCCCACGGGACCTCGCTGCGCTTGACGACGCGCACGGTGTGCTCGCCCGCGCTCAGCCCGGTCACCCGGTACGTCGTCGCGCCCGGGGTCACGAGCGTCGCGACGGTGCGGCCGTCGACGGCGACGTCGTAGTCGCCGTACGCGTCGTCGAGCACGATCCCGACGCCCGTCCCGCGGAACCGTCCCTCGAAGTACACGCCGGGCCACGCGTGCTGCCACGTGCCGCCCGACGTGACGACGCGACCGGCGGTGTGCACGGTCGCGTCGAGGGCGGGGTCGGCGGTCGCCGCGACGGCGGCTCCCGGGACGAGCGCGACGACCGTCGCGATCGCCGTCAGCGTCAGGGTGGTGCGCAGCGCTCGCACGCCGGGTCCCTTCGTCGGTGTGAGCCGGCCGGGATGGGCGGCGCCCTCTGCCTACCGACCCGGCCGGTCGCAGCGACAGCCGGTGAAGCGATTCGACGACGACGGCGCGGGTGGACGTGCGGCTCGCTCGGCGGCGGCGACGCTCAGCGTGCCCCGGGCAACGGCCCCCACCGCAGCGGCTCGTCGGGCCACGGCGTGCGCCGTGCGGTCGACCGCCGGGCGAGGACGACGCCGCACGCGGTCGCGACGACGGTGAGCACGACGCCCACCCACGCGGCCCCGACCACGAGGAGGGTCACCGCGGCGACGACACCGACGACGGCCGCGAGCCCGGACGCGGGGCCTCGGCGCAGGACCGCGGCACCCCCGCCCAGGAGGGCAGCCGTGACCACGAGCAGCGCGCTCAGCGGGACGACGCGGCTCGCGGCGAGGAGGTCGTCGCCACCGGGCGGGGTCCGCCACGCGAGGTCCGCCGCTGCGGTCGCCGCGAGCACGAGGCCCGAGGCCGCGAGCAGCGCGACGCCTCCGGTCCGGCGACCGGGCCCGACGGACGCGTCGGGTCGCCGCCCGCGGACGCGACGACGACGAGCGCGACCGCGACGCCCACCGGGAGCGCGAGCGGCAGCGGCGGGCGCGGCGTGTCGGGTTGCTCGGGGATCGGGACGAGGACCTCGCGCGCGCCGGGGAACGGGTGGCCGAGCCGCTCCCACGTGCCGTCCTCGTGCCGGAGCGCGAGGCCGTCGCCGCCGTTCGCGGCGTAGACGCGGTAGCCGTCGGGTGTCGGCAGCACGGCCACCTGGCGCGTGCGGATCACGCCCGCCGGCGGGTCGTACCGGCGGGCGAGCGTGCCGAGGAGCTCGGTGGGCACGGACCAGTCGACCCGCCAGGTCCGCCCACCGTCCGTGCTGCGCTCGACGCCGAGCGGGCCGTGGTCGACGACCGCGTCGCCGGCGCGGAGCGGCCGGTAGCACTCGTCGGGCTGGTCGGGCACGCACGCGCCGGGCTCGTCGCGCGACGTGGCGAGCGCGGCGGCGACAACCTCCCGGGCATCGCCGTCGGTGACCGCGGCCCAGGTCTCGCCGTCGGTCGAGCGCACGGGCTCGCCGTCCTGCCGCTCGACGACGACCGCGCCGTCGACGACGGCGACGGACCGCACCGTGTCGCCCTCGGCCGGCGCGGAGGTCGCGACGGTCGCGAGCACCGCGACGGGCAGGACGACCAGCCACCGGGCGGGCACGGGCCGACGGCGGTCGGCGCCAGCCGCCGGTCGGACGCCGGCTCCCACGCACCACGCCAGCGCGAGCACCGGCAGCGCGGCGAGGTCGGTCGGGTCGTGACGCACGCCGCCCGGGCCGTCGACGAGCGACCAGGCGGCCGACGCGACCGAGGCGCCGGAGGGCGTCGCCTTGACGACGGCGAACAGCACGCCGACGAGTGCCACCGCGACCGTCGCGACGACGCGGTCGGACGCCGGTCGCGGGCGACGCCAGACGAGCGCGAGGACGACGGCGACGAGCGGGGGAGCGACGAGGAGGCCGGCGAGGTCGGAGAGCTTCCCGGTCCACCACGTGCCGAGCGCGGCCTTCAGGACGTGGTCGTTGAGGAGGAGGAGGACCACGGCCACGCACGTCGACGGGTGGCACAGCCAGCGCAGCGCGGCGTCGTGAGGTGGCCGTGCGTCCGCGTCAGTCATGGCTCCTCCGGGTCGTCGTCCTCGTCATCGACACGGCGAGCCACGGACTTCAGCCCGACGACGTCCGCACCGCGACGCCCGCACCGGTCGCGGCGCGCGGGTGACCGGTGGTCGGGCGTCGGGCCCGCGTCCACCTACGCTGTGCGGCGATGATCTCTCGTGTCGAAGGCGCGTACCTGGGTGCGGTCCGGGCGTTCCAGAACCCGATGCTGGACCTGCTGCACAAGCGGCACGCCCCGCTGGTCGTCGCGCTGCTCTCCGTGACGTTCACCGCCGAGCGCCCGACGGTCGCCGTCGCCGACGCGCACACCGAGATCGGCGACGCCCTCGACCAGCTCCGCGCCGCCGGCCACGGCGACACCCTGCCGGCCGGCGGTCCGCGCGAGCTGTGCCGGCAGTGGGCCGAGGCGGGCTGGCTGGTCCGCCAGGTGCTCGACGACGACGTCGAGGTCTACCGGCTGTCGGCGCACGCGGTCGGTGCGCTCGAGGTCGCGGGCCGTGCGGGTGGCGCGCGGGCGCGCGTGTCGCAGTCGCGGGTCCGGACGCTGCTCGACGCGGTCGGGCGGCTCGCGCAGGACGCCGACCCCGACGTGCTCGTGCGGATGGCCCGGCTGGACGCCGAGATCGGCCGCCTGCAGGCCGAGCTCGACCGCGTGCAGCGCACGGGCACGGTCGAGACGGTCGACGACGAGGAGCTGCTCGAGGAGGCCGAGAACGTCCTGCACCTCGTGCGCGAGCTCCCCGCGGACTTCGCGCGCGTCGCGGAGTCGATCAAGGCCATGCAGCGCGACGTCGTCACGGCGCTCCGGCAGGACGAGCGCCCCACGGGCGACGTGCTGCGCGAGTACCTCGCGCGCGGCGAGCAGGTCATGGAGTCGACCACGGAAGGCCGGGCGTTCGCCGGGGCGCTGCGGCTCATCGGCGACCCGCACCGGCTCGACGAGCTCGCCGCGCAGCTCGACGTCGTGCTGCGGCACCGGTTCTCCCGCCGTCTCGGACCGCAGCAGCGCACCGAGCTGCGCGAGGTCGTCCGACGCATCGAGCAGGGGCTCGACCAGGTGTTCGCCGCGCAGCGCGAGGCGTCGTCCGTCATCACGTCGCAGGTCCGCCACCACGACCCGCTGCGCGACCGGCAGGTCGACGCGCTCCTGCGTGACGTCATGACGGGCCTGCAGGCGTGGATGCCCGACGCGCGGCGCTCCCAGCCGGTCGACCCGCTGCGCCGACTCCCGGTCGCCGACGTCGAGCACCTGCGGCAGACGACCGGCGCGCTCCAGCCCCCGGAGCCGCCCGCTCCGCTGACCGACTGGGACGACGACGGCGACGTCGCGAGCGGCGACGCCCTCGCGTGGGGCGGGCCGCACTACGCCGAGCTCGACGCGCACCTCGCGGCGTTCGCGACCGACGGCGTCACGGCGGACCCCGACGGCGTGGACGTCGCCGCGGTGTTCGACGCCGCCCCGGACGCCCTGCGCCGGCCCGTGGACCTCCTGGGCCTGCTCGAGCTCGCGCACGCCCACGGCATGACGGAGACCGACCGCGTCGCGCTCGTCGACGCGGTCCGGCCCGACGGCGCCCGCCGACGCCTCGCGTTCGGCGGCGTCACGATCCGCACGAAGGACGACACCGATGACTGACGCCCCGACCGTCGCGACCGACGCCGACGCGCAGGACGACGCCGTCGACCTGCCGGACGCCGTCGACGCGCCCGACGCCACGGACCTCCCCGACGCGCCCGACGACGTCGACACCGGAGACCTCGCGACGCCCGACGAGCGCGGCGGGTTCATCGCGCCCGTGCCGATGGAGGAGGACCCCGCGGAGCTGTTCGCCGGCGACTCCGGCACGCTCGACGCCGACGTGCGCCGCGTGCTCGTGCGGCTGCTGCAGCGCCGCTTCCTCGTGGCCGACCGCAACCGCGCGCAGTGGCGCACGCTGCTCGAGAACCAGCAGGTGATCGAGTCGCGGCTGCACGACCTGTTCGTGCACCTCGTCGTCGACCACGACCGCGGCATCGCGTACAAGCGGCAGGTCCGCTCGGCCGAGCTCGACGTGCCCGTGCTGCTGCGCGACGACGCGTACTCGCGTGCCGAGACCCTCGTCCTCGTGCACCTGCGCACGGTGTTCCAGCGCGAGCGCGGCGCGGGGGAGACGTCGGTGCGCGTCGACGTCGAGGAGATCGAGCAGACCGCGCTCACGTACTTCGACCCCGACGACACGAACGTCGCGGGCCACCAGCGCGAGATCCGCGCGGCGGTCGCGCGGCTCGCGAAGGAAGGGCTGATCGAGGAGGAGTCGGAGGGGCGGTTCCGCGTGACGCCGCTCGTCGAGGTCGTGCTGAGCAACGAGCGGCTCACCGAGCTGCGCGCGTGGCTCGGCGAGCAGGTCCGCGCCGCGAGCGGGGTGCAGGTCCGCGGCGGCGCGGGCGAGGAGGACGTCCGATGACGATGGTCGACACCCTGTTCGGGCTGATCCCGGAGGCGTCGACGGGGCAGCAGTGGGTCGCGCGCGACCTGCAGCTCGTCAACTGGGGCGGGTACGACGGCCACCACCGCGTGCGGCTCGCGTCGACCGCGACGCTGCTGTCGGGCGGCTCGGGGTCGGGCAAGTCGACGCTCATGGACGCGTACATCGCACTGCTGATGCCGCACACCACGCCGTTCAACGGCGCGTCGAACGGCGGCGTCGTGGGCCGGCCGCGCGGCAAGGACCAGCGCAACATCCTGTCCTACGCGCGCGGCAAGCTCGACGAGTCGCGCACCGACGAGGGCAGCACGCGGCAGCGCGTGCTGCGCGGCGACGGTCGCGACACCTGGTCCGCGATCGCGATGACGTGGACGGACCAGGGCGGCACCGAGCTCACGGCCGTGCGCGCCTGGTACGTGCCGTCGGCCGCGCGCACGCTCGAGGAGGTCGTCGCGGTCCGCGCGACGCGCGACGGGTCGTTCGACCTGCGCACGCTCGAGGACGCCGCGGCGCACCGGTTCGCCCGTCCCGCGCTCACCGAGGCGGGGCTGACCGTCTTCGACACCGACCGCGACCTCACCGCGCGCCTGCACGCGACGCTCGGCATCGGCGCGTCCGGCGACGGCGCCAAGGCCGTCGCGCTGCTCGGTCGCATCCAGGCCGGGCAGCAGATCACGACCGTCGACGCGCTCTACAAGGCGATGGTGCTCGAGGAGCCCGACACGTACGCGACGGCCGACGCCGTCGTCGAGCAGTTCGACAAGCTCTCCGGCACGCGCGACCAGATGGTCACCGCACGCCAGCAGGTCAAGGCGCTCGAGCCGATCCGCGGGCTGCGCGCCGAGATCGACGAGGCCGCCGACCGGCTGCGCGTCATCGACGAGATCGGCACGTTCGACGAGCCCGCGTCGCCCGCCGCGCTGTGGAAGCACGAGCGCCGCCTCGACCTGCTGCGCGACGCCGAGGCGGACCTGCAGCGCCGCCAGCACCGCGCGCGCGACCACGTCGCCGAGACGCAGGCGCGGATCGCCGCGGCCCGCTCGGAGCTCGACGGCGTCAAGGAGACCCTGTGGTCGTCCGGCGGCGACCGCCTCGCGCACGCGCAGCGCGAGCTCGCCGCGACCGAGGCGCGCGCGCAGGAGGTCGCCCGCACCCGCACGCGGCTCGACGACCTGCTGCGCGCCCTGCCGGGGGAGACCGTCGCGAGCGAGGCGCAGCTCGCCGACCTCGTCGCCCGGGCGCACACGACGCTCGCGGACGGCGGTGCGCGTCGCCGGTCCTTCGACGAGCTCGCCGACGCGCGGTCCGAGCGCAAGGAGGCTGCGGCCGACCTCGCCGAGCTCCAGTCGGAGCGCCGCGACGTGGAGCGCCGACGCGACAACATCCCGCGCGACCTGCACGCCGCGCGCGCGGCCCTCGCCCAGGCGGCCGGCCTGACGCCCGAGGACCTCCCGTTCGTCGCCGAGCTCGTCGAGGTGCGCACCGAGCACGAGCCGTGGCGCGACGCGTTCAACCTCGCGCTCGGCGGCTTCGCGACCGTCCTGCTGATCGACGCCGCGCACCTGCGCGCGTTCCGCGCCGCGATCGACACCGTGCCGACCGCCCGCCGCATCCAGTTCCAGGGCGTGCCGACCGGCGGCCCCGACGACGTCGCGCTCGACTCGCGCACGCTGCCCGGGCGGCTCGACTTCCGCAGCGGCCCGTTCACCGCGTGGCTGCGCAGCGAGCTCGCGCAGCGGTTCGACCACGTCTGCGTCGACACCCCCGGCGAGCTCGCGCAGCACGCGAAGGCGCTGACCCGGACCGGGCAGGTGTCGCAGGGCACGCGCGGCGCGCACGGCGGGCAGGGGCACGCGAACGTCCTCGGCTTCACCAACACCCGGCGCCTCGCGTTCCTCGACCAGCAGATCGCGCGCGCTCAGCAGCGGCTGGAGCTCGCCTCCGCGCGGGTCACGGAGGCGGAGGCGCAGCTCGACGAGGGCGACGCCCGGCGGCGCGCGTACGAGCAGGTCGTCGGTGTGACGTGGGAGCAGGTCGACGTCGCCGCGGTCGAGGCCACGCGCGCCCGGTGGGCGCAGGTCGTCGACGAGGTCACCGCGGGCAACCCGCAGATCGCCGACCTGCAGCGCCGCGCCGACGAGCTGGACACGACCATCACGGCGCTCACCGAGCTGCTCGGCCGCACCAAGGCCGACGCGCAGGCGCTCGGCGAGCGGTGGTCGACCACGACCGACGAGGTCGACGCCGCGCAGCGGGCTCTCGACGAGGCGACCGCGTCCGGCACGACCGTCGGCCCCGCGCAGCGCGCGTACGTCGAAGGGCTGCTCGACGGCGGGCCCGAGGCGACCGCGCCCGCGCCCGACGCGGTCGACGCGCTGCGGGCGCTCGACGACGTGCTCGCCCGTGCCAACGCCCTGCTGCTCGCCGACCGGCAGGCCGCGCAGCAGCGCATCGGTGCCGCCCGCGACGCGCTGTGCCGCACGTTCGAGACGTTCGTCGAGCGCTGGCCCGACCCGAACCTCGGCACCGACCCCGACGCGTCGTACGCGGACTTCGTGCGCGTGCTCGTCGACCTCGAGACCAGCGGGCTGCACGAGCTCGAGGCCGAGTGGCGCCGCAGCCTCCTGCGGCTGTCCGGCAACGACCTCGCCGACCTGCACAGCGCGCTCGCGCGGTCGGTCCGGGAGATCAAGGAGCGCATCCGGCCGGTCAACGACATCCTCGCCGACCTGCCGTTCGCCGACGACGACCACCGGCTGCGGATCGACGCGCGCGACACGCAGTCGACCGTCGTCGCCCGGTTCCGCAAGGAGCTGCGCGACCTGCGCGAGGTCCTCGCGACCGACGCGACCGACGCGGAGCGCGAGCGCCGGTACGTGCGGATGGCGAAGGTCGTCGACCGGATCCGCCGCACCGCGCCCGACTTCGCCGACCTCGTCGACGTGCGACGGCACGTGCGGCTGTCGGCCGAGAAGGTCGACCTCGAGGGCCGGCACGTCGCGCTGTACGACCACATCGGCGAGAAGTCCGGCGGCGAGTCGCAGGAGCTCGTCGCGTTCATCGTCGGCGCAGCGCTGCGCTACCAGCTCGGCGACGCGGGCGCCGAACGCCCCCGCTACGCGCCCGTGTTCCTCGACGAGGCGCTCATCAAGGCCGACGCCCGGTTCACCGGGCGCGCGATCGGGGCGTGGCGCGGGCTCGGCTTCCAGCTCGTCATCGGCGCGCCCAACGACAAGTTCAGCGCGCTCGAGCCGCACGTCGACCTGGCCTACGTCGTCCTCAAGGACGCGTCGGGGCGGTCGCGCACCAAGCCGGTCGTCGGCGTCCCGGACGGCACGACGACCCCCTGACGCGCGCGACGCCGGGCGCCGTCACGACGTGCCCGGCGTCACACGCGCTTCGCCCGGCGGTCGGGACGGAGGTCCCACGGGGGGCGACGGCGGACGGCCACGTCGGGACGTGTCACCCGTTCGCCGCACGCGGGCGCTTCACCGCGAGCCGCCCAGCCGGGAGCGTCGGTCCGTCGCGTGCCGACGCGGCGCAGACGACAGCCCGGGGAGCGACGTGCGACAAGCGACAGCCGTGGTCCCGACGTCCGAGGAACGGACGTTCGGCCGCGAGGAGATCATCGTCTCGAAGACCGACCCGCAGGGGCGGATCACGTACGCGAACGACGTGTTCGTGCGCGTGTCCGGCTACCGGCGCGACGAGCTGCTCGGGCGGCCGCACTCGCTCATCCGGCACCCGGACATGCCGCGCGCGATCTTCCGCACGCTCTGGGACACCGTGCAGCAGGGGCAGGAGATCTTCGCGTACGTGAAGAACCTCGCCGCGGACGGCGCGTACTACTGGGTGCTCGCGCACGTCACGCCCTCGACCGACGAGACCGGCGCGACCGTCGGCTACCACTCGAACCGGCGGCTGCCCGACCCCTCCGCGGTGCGCGCCGCCGAGGAGCTGTACGGCGTCCTGCTGGCCGAGGAGAGCCGGCACGCCACGGGCAACGCCGCGGTCGAGGCGTCGTCGGCCGTGCTCGCCGACCTCCTCGCGGGTGACGGGACGACGTACGACGCCTGGGTGTGGGACATCATCAACAGCCACGGCGGCACGCGATGAGGCGGCCCGCGAGGGCCTCCGTCGCGCCGCCCGCACCGACCGCACCGGCCGTCGACCCGGCCGTGCTCGCCCCGCTCGTCGAGACGCTGCGGCGCGCGTCGTCCGGCGACCTGGAGGCCCGCGTGCCCGAGCAGACCGACCCGACGCTCGCCGAGCTGGGCGACCGGCTCAACGGGCTGCTCGACGTGGTCGACGCGTTCGTCCGCGAGTCCGGCGCCGCGCTGACCGCGTCGGCGGAGGGCCGCTTCCACCGCACGCTCATCGAGCGCGGCATGCCGGGCGCGTACCGCGACGGCGCCCGGCGGATCAACTCCGCGCGCGACGTCATGCGCGACGCCGACGAGGCCGCGCACCGCGAGGAGGAGGTGCGTCAGGACATGGGCGCGCAGGCCGTCGAGGTGTCGCAGCACGTCGCCGCCGCGTCCACCGAGCTGGGTGCGTCCGCGCACGCGCTGCGGCACGCCGTCCGGCAGGGCGTCGACGAGCTCGAGTCGACCGTCGCGCTCGTGGCCCGGCTGCGCGAGGCGTCGTCGACGATCGGCGCCGCGGTGACGCTGATCCAGGACGTGTCCGCCAAGACCCGCCTGCTCGCGCTCAACGCGACCATCGAGGCCGCACGGGCCGGCGACCGGGGACGCGCGTTCGGGGTCGTCGCCGACGAGGTCAAGTCGCTGTCGGACCGCGTCGCGGCGTCGTCGGCGGAGATCGCGGAGCAGGTCGAGGAGGCGCAGCAGGCGTCGCGCGACGTCGACGCGTCGATCGGGAGGGTCGCCGGGCTGATCGCGGAGATCGACGACGCCGCGGCCGGCGTCGCCGAGGCCGCGGGGCACGACGCGGGCGGGCTGGCGCGGATGGCGGAGACCCTGCGCGCCGACGTCGGCCGCTTCGCGGGCTGACGCGCGTCCGGGGGCCGGTGCGCGTCCGCCCCTGGCCCGCCGCGTGGTCGCGCCCCTACCGTGGACGCATGGCCCGTGGTGACGCGCCCGCGACGAGCGTCGAGGAGTACCTGGACGCCCTGCCGCCCGACGACGCCCTCGCGCTGCGACAGGTGCGCGACGTGCTCCTGGAGCTCGTGCCCGACGCCGGCCAGGTGATCTCCTACCAGGTCCCGTGCGTCACCTACCGCGGCACGGCGCTCGTCAGCCTCTCGCAGTCCCGGAACCACCTGAGCCTGCACGTGCAGGACCCGCCGCTGGCACGAGCGCTCGCCGACGAGGTCACCGAGGGCCGCTGGTCGGGCGCGACGCTGCACTTCACCGCCGCCGCGCCGCTGTCCCGTGCGACCCTCGAGCGAGTCGTCCAGGGACGCATGGCGGCGGTCGACGCCCGGCTCGCGGCCCGCGGGCGCTGAGGACCCGCCGTGGCGACCTGGGAGGACGTGGCGGCCGCCGTGACCGCGCTGCCCGACACCGCGGAGCCGACCCCGCGCCGCTGGACGGCGCACGGGCGCGGGCTCGTCTGGGAGCGGCCGCTGCGACGCTCGGACCACGAGGCGCTCGGCCCCGACGCGTGGCCGGGTGAGATCGTGTGCGTCCGCACGCCCGACCTCGACGCGAAGGACGCGCTGCTGGCGTCGGCGCCTGACGTCTGGTTCACGACGCCGCACTTCCACGGGTACCCCGCGGTGCTCGCGCGCCTCGAACGCCTCGACGCGGACGAGGCCGCGGAGGTCGTGACCGACGGGTGGCTGTCGCTCGTGCCGAGGCGGACCGCGCGGGCCTGGCTCGACGCCCACCCGGAGGTCGCGCCCGGCTGACACCGGCGGGTGCTGCTGGTCGGTCGTCCAGCGCGTGAGAGGATCGCGCGACCGACCCCCGGAGGACCTCGCGTGAGAACCAGCCGCCTGCTGCTGCGCCGTGCGCGCGCGCAGGTCGGGCTCCTCGCGCTGGTCGCCCTCCTCGTCGCGGTCGTGGCCGCCACGGTCGCCGGGACGCTCGCCGCGACGCTCGGCGGTGCACGCGACGGCGCGCGTGACGCGCTCGCCGCGGCGGGTCCCGACGGTGCGCTCCAGGTGTCGACCCGGCGCGACGCCGACGACCCCGACGGCCAGCGTGCCGCGGCCGACGACGCGCTGCGCGACGCGCTCGGCGACCGGCCGGTGCACGTGTCCCGGACGCTGCGCTCGCTGTCGCTCGCGGTCACCGCGCCCGACGGCTCCGACCGCAGCCTCGTGCTCGCGGCCGAGCCGGACCTCCCGGACGTCGCCCACGTCGTCGACGGCGCGTGGCCCGTGGGTGCCGGCGGCACGGCGGGCACCGTCGAGGACCCCGACCCGACGGCGCTGCACGCGGCGGCAGCCGACGTGCTCGGCGTGCAGGTCGGCGACACGCTCGTCGTCACGTCGGACGAGGGAGCGACGCGCGTGCTGCGCGCCGTCGCCACCTGGCGCCCCGACGACGCGTCGGACCCGCGCTGGGCGGGCGACACGCTGGTCGCGACGGGGACCGGCGACGCGGTGGGGCCGGCCGTCGTGGACGAGCACGTCCTCGCCGCGGTCCCCGGCATCGACCTCGTCCGCTGGACGGTCGTCCCCGCGCTCGACCGCGTCGGGCCCGGTGACCTCGCGCCCGTCGCCGACGGGCTCGACCGGTTCGTCGCGGACGCCCAGACGTCGGTCCAGTCCGGGGGCCTGTCGACGTCGGGCGCGCTCGTCGACACGCTGCGCCGCACCGACGCGGCGCTCACCGCGGCCTCCGCCGTCACCGGGGCGGCCCTCGCGCTCGTCGCGGTGGTCGCGATCGTCGCGCTCGCCCAGGTGGCCCGCCTGCTCGGGGCCGTGCGCGCGACCGAGACGACCGTCCTGCGCTCGCGCGGCACGACCGTCGGCCAGCTCACCGCCGCGGCGGCGATCGAGGCGGTCGTGGTGTGCGTCCCGCCCGCGTTCGGCGGTGCCCTGGTCGCCGCCGCCCTGGTCGGCCGCGGCACGGGGCCGGTCGTGGTGGTCGCCGCCGGGCTCGCCGTCGTCGCCGCGGGCCTCACGACCCTCACGCTCGGCGCCCGCGGCGCCGCCGCACGCGCCGGTGACCGCAGCGACCCCGCCGGTCGCCGGTCCCGGACGGTCGCGACGGGCGGTGTCGTGCTGGTCGTGCTCGCCGCCGGGCTCGCGACCTGGCGTCTGGTCCGCTCGGCGGGCGGGGCGGCACCCGTGGCCGACGCCGCCAGGCTCGGGCCGCCGACCGCCGCCGAGCCCGCGGCCGTCGCCGCGGTCCCGCTCGGCGTGCTCGCCGTCGCGCTGCTCGCGGCCGCGCTGCTTCCGTGGGTGACCGGGCTCGTCGCGCGCCTGGTCGGCCCGCGCTCGGGTCTCGTGGTCCCGCTCGCGGCGCGCCAGGTCGCACGGCGTGCGGCCGTGTACGCGGTGCCCGTCGTCCTCGTCACGCTCGCGACGGCGACCGGGGCGCTGGCCGCGGTGCACGTCGGGACGACCGGCGAGCAGCGGCGCACGGCGGCGGCCGCGGCGACCGGCGCCGACGTGCGCCTCGTCCTCACGGACGTGCCGCCGCCTGACGTGGACGTGACGCCGCCGACCGCCGGCCTCGGCGCGGTGCCCGGCGCCGACGGCGTCCCGGTGCTGCGCGCGACCGCGGGCTCGGCGTCGCGGGTGGGCACCCTGCTCGCGCTGCCGGCCGACGACGCCGCGGCCGTCCGCACCGACGGCGTCCCGGGCCTGCGCCGCGCGCTCGCCGACCTCGCACCCGCCGCGGGGTGGCCCGTGCCTGCGGGGACGACGGCCGTGCGCGTCACGGCGGACGTCGACGGTGCCGCGACGGCCGCGCGCGTGTGGTGGGCCGGTCCGGACGGCGTGCTGCGGGCCACCACCGCGACCCGTGCCGCCGGCCGGTGGTCCGCCGCGCCGCCCGACGCGGGTCGGTGGACGGTGCAGGGCGTCGAGCTCGCCGCCGGCGGGTCGGCCCGGCAGGTCGTGGTCACCGAGGTCGTGGCCGAGGGCCCGGACGGCCCGGTCGACCTTCTCGCCACGGGTCCGTGGTCCGTCGCCGTGCCCGGCCTGGAGCCGCTCGTCGTGACCGCCGACGGCCCGGACGTGACACTGCCCGGCACGGGCGCCGCCGTCCCGGTCGTGCGCGTGCTGCCCGGCACCGCGGCACCCCTGCCGCTCGTCGTCTCCGCGGACTGGGCGGCGGTCGACGGCCTCGCACCCGGCTCCCCGCTCACCGTCCGCGTGGACGACCACCCGGTCGACGCGGTCGTGGCCTCCGTGCAGCCGGTCGTCCCCGGCGCGCCGGGACGCGCCGCCCTCGCCGACCTGCGCGCCGCGGAGGCCGCCCTGCTCGCCGCGGCACCCGTGCCACCCACGCCGACCGAGGTCTGGTACGCGGCCGGCGACCCGATCGTGACCGCCGTCGCCGTCCGGGCCGCCGCCGACGACCGCGGGCTGCGCGCCACCGTCACCACCGCCGCCGCGCCCGCCGACGACCCCCTCACGCGCAGCGCCGGCGCCGCGCTCGTCGTCGCGGCCGCGTGCGCGCTCGCGGTCGCGCTCCCGGGCGTCGCCGCGGCGGTGCTCGCGCTCGGTCGCGCACGCCGCGCGGAGGTCGGCGTCCTGCACGCGCTCGGAGTCGCACCCCGCACGCAGGCCCGCGGCCGCGGCGCGGAGACCGGGACCGTGCTGGGGCTCGCCGTCGTCGTGGGCGCGCTCGGCGGCCTGCTGCTCGGCGTAACGCTCGGGCCCGCCCTCGTGCGGGTCGTCGCGACCGGGCCGGCAGCGCTCGTCGTGGCTCCGGCCGTGCAGCCGGGCGTCCTCGCCGCCCTGATCGGCGCCGCCGCGCTCGGCTGCGCGCTCGTCGCGCTCGGTGACGGGGCGCGCGTCCGCCGGTACGCCCTCACCGCGACCGTGCGGGAGGACGCGCGATGACCGCGACCGCGTCCGCACGTCCGGACCGCCGCGACCGGCGGCCCGCGCTGTCGAGCGCCCGGCTCGCGGCCCGCCAGCTGCGCACCGACCCCACGACCGCGGTGCTCGTCGTCCTCGCGACGTTCGTCGCCGCATGCGTCCTCGCGGCGTGGCCACGCACCGTCGACCGCGTCGTGGGGACCGACCAGGCCGACGGGGTCGGCCGGCTCGTCGCGACGCGGGTCGACCCGACGCGTGCGTCGTCGTGGCTCGTCGACACCGGCGGCGGCTCGGCCGACGCGCTCGACGACCTCGCCGCGCAGCGGGACACGCTGACCGCGACGGTCGCGTCCGCGGGCCCCGCTCTCCGCCCCCTGCTCGGCGAGGCCCACGTCGTGCTGTCCACGGACCGCTGGGTGGCCGACCGCGGGCCGCGCGACGTCGGCATCGCCGAGCTCACGGTCGGCGTCCGCGTCGACGGGCGGCTGCCCGACCTCGTGACCGTGGCCGACGGGCGCCTGCCCGCACCCGCCGACGTCGCCCCGCTCGCCCCGGGCGCGCCGCCGCGCACCGGCACCGGTCCGGACGCGCCGCTCGAGGTCGCGCTCTCGGTCGCGTCCGCCGCGCGCATCGGCTGGCAGGTCGGCGAGCTGCGCACGCTGCAGGGCGGCACCGGTGTCACGGCGGTGCTCGTCGGGACGTTCGAGGCCGCGGACCCCGACGACCCGACGTGGGCGCACCTCGACTCGACGTTCGCGCCGCAGGTCGTCGAGGACCCCGACGCCGGCACGCTCGTCACGGTCTTCCCCTACGCCGACCCCGGCGCGCTGCCGGTCCTCGCGGTCTCCGGGCCGCTCGCGTCCACGACGTGGTTCCCGCTCGACACCGGTCCCGTCGCGACGACCGACCGTGCTGCGCTGCTGACCGACCTGCGCGCGTTCCGCACCGCGACCGCGACCGACACCGAGCTCGACGCCGCGCTCCAGGCGCTCGAGCCCCGGCAGCGGCTCGTCGTCACGGTGCTCGGCGTGCTCGCCGCCGGACCCGCGGGCGTCGCCCTCGGCGTGCTGTGGCTCGCCGTCGCGCTCGGCGTCGAGCGACGCCGGGGGGCGCTCGTCCTGCTGCGCGCCCGGGGCGCGTCGACCGTCCTCGTCGGCGGGCTGGGCGCGGGCCAGGGCCTCGTGCTCGGCGTCCCCGCGGCCGTCGCCGGCGTGCTCGCCGCCGTCGCTCTCACCCCGGGCCCGACCACGCCGACCGACCTCGCCGTCCCGCTCGCCACGGGTCTGGCGCCCGCCGTGCTCCTCGGCGTGGCCGGTGCGCGCGTGCGCGCCACACGGGCGGCGCTCTCGGGGGCCCGACCCGTCGCCGCGGGTGCGGCGCGCACCGCCCGGTGGGTCGCCGAGGCCGTCGTCGTCGGTCTCGCGGTCCTCGCGGTCGTCGCCGTCCGGCAGCGCGGGCTCGCGGGCGACGCGCAGGGCGTCGACCCCGTGCTGCTCGCGCTGCCCGTGCTGCTCGCGCTCGCGGTCTGCGTGGTCGTGCTGCGCGTCCTGCCCGGACCCCTCGCGGCGCTCGCGCGCGCGCTCGCCCGACGGCGCGGGCTCGCGGGGTTCGTCGGTGCGGCGGGCGCGTCGCGGTCGCCGGCCGCGGGACTCGCACCGGTCGCCGCGGTCGCGCTCGGGGTCGCCGTCACGACGGCCTCGCTCGTCGTGCTCGGGACCATGGACGGCGGCGCGCGCCGGGCCGCGGCGGCCACGGTCGGGGCCGACGTCGCGGTCCAGGCGGACGGTGCCACCGCGGGCACGGTCGACGCGGTGCGGCGCACGCCCGGGGTCGCCGCGGTCGCCGCCGTCGCCGACGGGGGCGAGGTCGTCCTGCGCGCGGGCCGCGCGGGCGACGCGCTCGCGGTGCACGTCGTGGACCTCGCGGCGCTGCGCGCCGTGCAGGACGGCCTGCCCGGCGTCGACCCCGTTCCGGTCGCGCCGCGTGGCTCCGACGACAGCGTCGCCGTCGTGCTCGTCGGAGACGTCGAGGACGACCTGGACGACGAGCCCGTGCTCGACGCGGGCGGCTCGTCGGCCGCGGTCCCGGTCACGGTGCTCGCGACGCGGGCGACGGTGCCCGGCGCCACCGGCCCGTCGGCGGTGCTGGTCGACGACGCGAGCGCGCAGCGGCTGGGGCTGCGACCCGTCGTCGAGCGGCTGCTCGTGCGGACCGCCCCCGGTGCCGATCCCGCGGCGGTCGCGGCGGACGTCGCCGCCGTCGTCGCGGACGCCACCGGCGGGCGGCCGGCCACCGCGACCCGCGCCGCCGCGCTCGAGCGCGTCACGGGTGGTGCGCTCGTCGGTGGCGTCCGCACCGCGACGGCCGTCGCCACGGCGGCGTCGCTCGCGCTGAGCGCGCTCGCGCTCGGGCTCGGCGTCACGCTGGGCGCCCGGTCGCGCGGCCGGCTGCTCGCGCTGCTCACGACGCTCGGCGTGCCGACCCGCGACGCGCGTGCGCTCGTGCGGTGGGAGGTCCTGCCGTGGGCGCTCGTCGCGGTCGTCGCGGGGCTCGCGTCGGGCGCGCTGCTCGCGCCCGTCATGCTCGGGACGACCGACGTGTCCGTCCTCACGGGTGGGGCGGCACCGCCGCCGCCCACGCCCGGCACGGCCGGGCTCCTCGCGCTCGCCGCGACCTACGCGCTGCTCGTCGGGGGAGCGGTGCTCGCCGCCGTCGTCGGTGCGCGCCGCACGTCCGCCGTCACCGTCCTGCGGGAAGGGGAAGCATGACGACCACCACCCCGGAGATCCTGTGCGAGGACCTCGTGCGGATCTTCGTCACCGAGGGCGTCGAGGTGCAGGCGCTGCAGGGGCTCAACCTGCGCGTCGACGCGGGCGAGCTCGTGGCCGTCGTCGGCGCGTCCGGCTCGGGCAAGTCGACGCTGCTGACGATCCTGTCGGGCCTCGACCGGCCGACCGCCGGCACGGCCGTCGTCGCGGGCACGAACCTCGTGGCGATGGACGCCCGGCAGCGCCGCCGCTACCAGCGCGACGTCGTCGGGTTCGTCTGGCAGCAGACGTCGCGCAACCTCCTGCCGTACCTGACGGCGGCGGAGAACGTCGCGGTGCCGCTCGTCGTCGCGGGCACCGGCGGGCGGGCGGCGCGTGCCGCGGAGCTGCTCGACGTCATGGGGGTGGCCGACTGCCGCGACCGGCTGCCCGCGCAGATGTCGGGCGGTCAGCAGCAGCGCGTCGCGATCGCGACCGCGGTCGCCGCGTCCCCGCGCGTCCTGCTGGCCGACGAGCCGACGGGCGAGCTCGACGAGGCGACGTCCGCGGACGTGCTCGACGCGATGCGGCACGTCAACGCCGAGCTCGGCGTGACGACCCTCATCGTCACGCACGACCCGACGGTGTCCGAGCACGTCCACCGCACGGTCCAGATCCGTGACGGCCGCACGTCGACCGAGGTGCTGCGCCGCACCGAGCTCGGGGACGACGGCGTCGAGCGCCTGCACGCCGAGGAGTTCGCGGTGCTCGACAAGGTCGGGCGGCTGCAGCTGCCGCGCGAGGTCGTCGAGCGGCTCGACCTGCGCGACCGCGTGCGCCTCGGCCTCGAGCCGGACCACGTGCGGGTCTCGCGCCACGACCACGTCCCGGGGACGCCCGACGACGCTGCACCCGAGGACGCCGCCGGCGACGCGACCGGCGACGCGACCGGCGACGCGACCGGCGACCGCGCACGCGACGAGGAGGGACCGCGATGATCCGCGGCATCGGCCTGACCCGCACCTACGGCACCGGCGACGCGGTCGTGCACGCGCTGCGCGACGTCGACGTGCACGCCGCGCCCGGGGAGCTCGTCGTCGTCCGCGGACGCTCCGGCTCGGGAAAGACGTCCCTGCTGCACGTCCTGGGCGGCCTCGAGAAGCCCAGCGCGGGCCGCGTCGTCGTCGACGGCGCCGACCTCACCGCGCTCGACCCCGAGCAGGTCCTCGAGCTGCGCCGCACGCGCATCGCGTACGTGTTCCAGGCGTTCGGGCTGATCCCGGTCCTGTCGGCCGCGGAGAACGTCGAGGTCCCGCTGCGGATCCTGCGCACCGACCCCGCCGAGCGCGACCGCCGCGTGGCCGAGGCGCTCGCCGCCGTCGGGCTCGAGCGGCACGCCGCCCAGCGGCCCGCCGAGCTGTCCGGCGGCCAGCAGCAGCGCGTCGCGATCGCCCGCGCGCTCGTGCACCGTCCCGCGGTGCTCCTGGCCGACGAGCCGACCGGCCAGCTCGACAGCGGGACGGCCGCGGTCGTCATGGACCTGCTC
>NZ_JAHKSJ010000019.1:0-80523 GCF_019024305.1 Cellulomonas algicola
TGCACCGTCCCGCGGTGCTCCTGGCCGACGAGCCGACCGGCCAGCTCGACAGCGGGACGGCCGCGGTCGTCATGGACCTGCTCGTCGACCTCGTGCACGGGCACGGCGTCGCGGCGGTCGTCACGACGCACGACCCGCTCATGGCCGCGCGCGCGGACCGGCTGGTCGAGCTGCACTCGGGCACGCTGCGGGACGCGAGCGTCTGACGGGCGCGCACGCGCCGCAGCGGTTGCGCGCCGGGCCGGGCCGCGCTCACGTCGCGCCGCCCCGCCCTCGTTGCCGCCACGGTCGGCGCTCCGTAGCGTGGCAGTCCTCGGACCGGGGGAGACGCGCATGACGACGACCCAGCAGCACTCGCTGCGGGCACAGCTCTGGCGGCGCAAGCCCGTCACGGCCGCGACCCGCGAGTCCTCTGAAGGGCTGCGACGGTCCCTCAGCACGTTCAGCCTCATGATGTTCGGCGTCGGTTCCACGGTCGGGACCGGCGTCTTCTTCGTCATGCACGAGGCGGTGCCGGACGCCGGGCCCGCCGTCGTCGTGGCGTTCGTGCTCGCCGGGGTCGCGGCCGGGCTGTCCGCGCTGTCCTACGCCGAGATGGCGTCCGCCGTGCCCGTGTCGGGGTCGACCTACTCGTACGCGTACGCCACGCTCGGCGAGGTCGTCGCGATGGGCGTCGCCGCGTGCCTCGTGCTCGAGTACGCGGTGTCGACCGCCGCCGTCTCGGTCGGCTGGAGCGGCTACCTCAACCAGCTCCTCGACAACCTCTTCGGGTTCACCGTGCCCGCGTGGCTGTCGGCGGGCCCGCTCGACGACGACCCGGGGATCGTCAACCTGCCGGCGCTCGTCCTCGTCGCGCTGTGCGCGCTGCTGCTGGTGCGCGGAGCGAGCGAGTCGGCCCGGGTGAACACGGTCATGGTCGTCATCAAGCTGGCGGTGCTCGGCCTGTTCGTCGCGGTCGCGTTCACCGCGTTCGACGCCGACCACTTCGCCGACTTCTCCCCGCACGGCGCCGCCGGCGTCACGATGGCTGCCGGCACGATCTTCTTCACGTTCATCGGCCTCGACGCGGTGTCGACGGCCGGGGACGAGGTGCGCGACCCGCAGCGCGCCATGCCGCGCGCGATCCTCGGCGCGCTCGCGATCGTCACGACGATCTACCTGCTGGTCGCCGTGTCGGCGATCGGCGCGCAGCCCTGGCAGGACTTCGGCGACCGGGAGCAGGCGGAGGCCGGCCTCGCGCGGCTGCTGCAGGACGTCACCGGCTCGACGTGGCCGGGCACGGTGCTGTCCGCGGGTGCGGTCGTGTCGATCTTCTCCGTCACGCTCGTGACCCTCTACGGGCAGACGCGCATCCTGTTCGCGGTCGGCCGCGACGGGCTGCTGCCGCGCGCGTTCGCCCGCGTGAACCCGCGGACGCACACGCCTGTCCAGAACACCGTCATGGTCGCGTGCGCGGTGGGGCTGCTCGCGGGGTTCGTGCCGCTCTCCGACCTGTGGGACCTGGTCTCGATCGGCACGCTCGTCGCGTTCATCGTCGTGTCGGTCGGCGTCATCGTCCTGCGCCGGTCCCGGCCTGACCTGCCGCGCGGCTTCCGCGTCCCGGCGTACCCGCTCACGCCGTTGCTGGGGATCGCGTCCTGCGTCTACATCCTCGCGGGCCTGCACTGGTACACGTACGCCTGGTTCCTGCTCTGGCTCTCCGTCGTCCTCCTCTTCTACTTCCTGTGGGGGCGTCACCACTCGCTGCTGAACCGTGCCGTGGAGGCGGGGTTGCCCGTCGGTGAGGAGCGACCCCGATGACGATCGTTGTCGGCGCGCAGCCGTTCGGGGACGCGCGCGGCGCGCTCGAGCTCGGCGCGAACCTCGCGCGCACCCTGCCCGAGCGGTCGGGGGTGTTCGTCCTCGTCGTCGCGACCGTCGTCCCGCCGCGCGACGACGCCCGCGGGGTCGACGAGCGTCTCGCGCGCGCCCAGGACGCCGCCCGTTCGTGGGCTGCGGAACGCGCGTCGGGCATGCAGGTCGAGTTCGTCACCGTGCCCGCCCGGTCCGTCGCCCGCGCCCTCGTCCAGGTCGCCGTCGAGGCCGACGCGACCGCGCTCGTCCTCGGCTCGTCGCCCGACGGCGGCCTCGGGCACGTCGTCGTCGGGTCCACCGCGGACTACCTGCTGCACTCGTCGCGCGTGCCCGTCGCGCTCGCGCCCCGCGGCTACCGTGCCGCCGCCGTGCCGGGGGCGGGACCGCTCGACGTGCCCGTGCACCGTCTGACCGCGGCGTTCGGGCCCGGAGCGGCGGGTGAGGAGTCGGTGCGCTGGGCGGCCGCCCTCACGCGCTCGATCGACGTCGAGCTGCGGGTCGCGTCGTTCGGCGTCCGCACGCCGACGATGTTCCCGCCGGAGGTCGGGTTCGACGTCGAGGCCGAGGTGTCCGCGCAGTGGCGCGACCAGATGCTCGACGCGCAGCGTGCGCTCGGCCTGGGGCCCGACGTCGAGACGGTCGCGCCCGTCGGGACGAGCTGGGCCGACGCGATGGACCGCCTCGACTGGCAGCCCAACGAGCTGCTCATCGTCGGCTCGTCCAGCGCGGGCGCCCTGCGCGCGGTGTTCCTGGGCACGCGCGCGACCAAGCTGGTGCGCCACTCGCCCGTGCCCGTCCTGGTCGTCCCGCGCGGTACGACGCCGCCCTCCTGAGCCGGTCCGGCGGTCGCACCGCGACGACCGGGCCGCGCCGGGGTACTAGTCCCATCGTCCGATGGTGCGCGCCCACGCCGACGCGGGAGAAAGGTGGCTGTCAGACCACCGACCCCAGGAGCACACCATGAAGCGCGCGGTCCTCTTCTCCGCAGCCGCCGTCGTCGCCGCCGTCCCCGCCGTCGCGGGCCTGGTCGGCAACGCGAGCCTCACCCCGTCCGTCGCCGTCGAGCCGCCCGCGCACGCCGTCCTCCTCGACGACGGCCGGACCGACCGTGACTCCCGCACCGAGCCGGGCGACGACCGCGACGCCACGCCCTCCGCGTCGCCGTCGAGCACGCCCGAGGCGTCGCCGAGCGCGTCGTCCTCGGCGAGCAGCAGCCCCGACGACCACGGCGGCGCGCTCGACCGCGACCTGCGGACCGAGCCCGGCGACGACCGCGCCGTCAACGGCGGCTCGCAGACCAGCGGGACGGGCGGCACGGCCGCGACCGACGACTCGGGCCACCGGTCCGGGAGCGACGACTCCGGCCACCGGTCCGGCTCGGGCGGCGACGGTTCCGGCCGCGGCGGGCACGACGACGGTCCCGGCCACGACGCGGGCGACGACCACGGCGGCGACGACTGACCGTGGGCACCGAGCACGACGACCACGCGTCGGCGCACCGGTCGGCCGAGCCGCCCGTACGGACCTCCACGGGTCCGTCGGGCGGCGCGGCGCGCAGACGGGCGACCCCCGCCCCGGCGCGGACCGACGCCGCCACACCGACACCTAGGGTGAGTGCCGTGCGCCCCACCGACGACCCGACGACCGTCGCGTGGACCACGCTGGCGACGGGAGGCGGTGTGGGCGCCGCGGGGGAGCCGCGGCCCGTCCGGACCTGGCGCGTGTTCGGCCAGGTCGTCGCCGCCGCGGGTCTCGTGCTCGTGCTGGTCGCCGTGCTCGGGCTCACGGCCAGCCGCCAGATCGCCGAGCGGGAGTCCGTCAACGACGCCGCCCGCCGCACCGACCTCCTCGCCGAGGCCGTCGTCCAGCCCGTGCTCCGCGACGGCGTGACCACGGGCGACCCCGACGCCCTCGCGGCGCTCGACCGGGCCGTGCGCGACGGCGTCCTCGACGACCAGGTCGTCCGCGTGAAGGTCTGGGACGCCGACGGCCGCATCGTCTACTCCGACGAGGGCCGCCTGGTGGGGCAGCAGTTCCCGCTCGGCGACGACGAGCGCGCGGTGCTCGCCGACCCCGCGACCGAGGCCGAGGTGAGCGACCTGGACAAGCCCGAGAACGCGTTCGAGCGCGGCCAGGGCAAGCTCCTCGAGGTCTACCGGCCCGTGTGGACGCCCGACGGCACACCGCTGCTCTTCGAGACGTACTCCCGGTACGACGCCGTGACCGAGCGCTCGACGGCCCTGTGGCGCGGCTTCGCAGGCATCACCCTCACGAGCCTCCTCGTGCTCGTCGTCCTCATGCTGCCCGTGCTCTGGACGCTCCTCGACCGGCTCCGCCGCTCCCAGCAGCACCGCGAGGTCCTCCTCCAGCACGCGGTCGAGGCCTCCGACGAGGAACGCCGCCGGATCGCCGGCACGCTGCACGACGGCGTCGTCCAGGAGCTCGCCGCCGCGTCCTTCGCGCTCGCCGGCGCGGCCGACCGGGCCGACCGCGCGGGCGCCCCCGACGTCGCCGGCCCCGTGCGCGAGGCCGCCGCGACCGTGCGCGCGAGCATCCAGGGCCTGCGCTCGCTGCTCGTCGACATCTACCCCGCGAGCCTGCGCACCGCGGGGCTGCGCACCGCGCTCGCCGACCTCGTCGGTGGGCTCGCCGTGCGCGGTGTGGACGTGCGGCTCGACGCACCCGACGGCGTCGCCGAGGGCCTGCCCGCACCCGTCGAGCGGCTCGTGCACCGCGTCGCGCAGGAGACGCTGCGCAACGCGGTCGCGCACGCCGGCGCCCGGCACGTCGACGTCGTGCTGCGCAGCGGCGACGACACCGTGGTGCTCGAGGTCGCCGACGACGGCGTCGGGTTCGACGTCGCCGCGACCCTCGCGCGCCCGCCCGAGGGGCACCTCGGCCTGCGCCTGCTCGCCGACCTCGCGTCGTCCGCCGGTGCCCGCCTCGAGGTCGCGTCGGCGCCGGGCGCGGGCTGCCGCTGGCGCCTGACGGCCCGCACGGACGGGCTCGGCGCGGACGGCTGGGACGCCGACAGCGGGAACGCGGACGGTGTCGCCGCCGCGCCGACCGGCACGTCCGTTGCGGGCACCGACAGGAGCAAGGACGCATGACCGACGACGACGTGACCGTCCTCCTCGTCGACGACCACCACCTCGTGCGGTCCGGCCTCGCGACGCTCGTCGACGCCGCCGACGGGCTGCGCGTCGTCGGCCAGGCCGCCGACGGCGAGGAGGCCGTCGCCCTCGCGCGCGACCTCGCCCCGCGCGTCGTGCTGATGGACCTCTCGATGCCGGTCGTCGACGGCGTCGAGGCCACCCGTCGTATCGCGGCCGCCCAGCCCGACGTGCACGTCGTCGTCCTCACGTCGTTCTCCGACGCGGCTCGGGTCGGCGACGCGCTCGCCGCCGGCGCGGTGGGCTACCTGCTCAAGGACTGCGAGCCGCGCGACCTCGTCGCCGCCGTCCGCTCCGCCGCGCAGGGCTTCGCGCCGCTCGACCCGCGGGTCGCCCGCACGCTCCTGCCCGGCGGCCCCGCGGCCGCGGCGTCACCCGCCGACCGGCTGAGCGCGCGCGAGCGTCAGGTGCTGCGCCTCGTGGCGCAGGGCATGGCGAACAAGCAGGTCGCCCGCGCGCTGGGCATCTCGGAGCGCACGGTCAAGGTCCACGTCGGCAACGTCTTCCGCCAGATCGGCGTCGGCGACCGCACGAGCGCCGCCCTCTGGGCTCGCGAGCACCTGCCCGACTGACCCGGTGCCGCCGTCAGGAGCCCGCGGCGAGTGCGCGGACGGTCTCGATCGTGTCGGCCTCGGCGGCGGGCTTGTCGTCGCGGTAGCGGAGCACGCGCGCGAACCGGAGCGCGACGCCGCCGGGGTAGCGGGTCGAGCGCTGGACGCCGTCGAACGCGATCTCGACGACCTGCTCGGGGCGGACGGTCACGGTCCAGCCGTCGTCGGCCACCTCGAGCTCGCGGAAGCGTCGCGTCTGCCAGGCGAGCGTCTCGTCGGTCATGCCCTTGAACGTCTTGCCGAGCATGACGAACCCGCCGTGCCCGTCGCGCGCGCCGAGGTGGATGTTCGACAGCGTGCCCTGCCGCCGCCCGGACCCGCGTTCGACGGCGAGCACGACGAGGTCGAGGGTGTGGCGCGGCTTGACCTTGACCCAGGCGGCGCCGCGCCGCCCGGCCTCGTAGGGGGCCTGCGCGGCCTTGACGACCACACCTTCCTGCCCGGCGGCGACGACGGACGCGAACCAGTCCTGCGCGGCGGCGGCGTCCGCGGTGACGAGCCGGGGGACGCCGGTGGCGCCGAGCGCGTCGAGCGCGGCGAGCCGGTCGACGAGCGGGGCGTCGAGCAGGTCGCGCCCGTCGACGTGCAGGGCGTCGAAGAAGAACGGGGTGAGCCGCGTGACGGCCGCGACGTCGGCGTCGCGCGTGGCGGTGCGCGCCGCGGTGTCCTGGAACGGCACGGGCCGGCCGGCGTCGTCGACGACGAGCGCCTCGCCGTCGAGCACGAGCGTGGACGCGGGCAGGGCGCGCACGGCCTCGACGATCTCGGGGACGCGCGACGTGAGGTCGTCCAGCGAACGCGTGTACACGCGCACGTCGTCGTCGCGGCGGTGCACCTGGATGCGGATGCCGTCGAGCTTGGTGTCGACGACGACCTCGTCGGGCCCCAGCGAGGCCATCGCCTCGGCGACGTCGGACGCGGACTGCGCGAGCATCGGCCGCACGGGCGTCCCGACGGTGAGCGTGAACGCGTCGAGCGCGGCGCGGGCAGCCTCGGGGTCGGGGGCACCGAGCGCCGCCGACGCCACCGTCTCGGTCGACCCGGTGAGCATCGCGGCCCGCCGGACGGCCTCGGGCGGGACGGACGCGGCCTCGGCGACCGCGTCGAGCAGGAGCGCGTCGAGCGCCCCCTGCCGCAGCTCGCCCGACACCAGCCCGCGCAGGAGCGTCTGCTCGTCGGCCGTCGCGGCGGCGAACAACGCGGACGCGAGGCGCGTCCGCTCGGTCGACGACCCGGTGCCCTGCAGCCCGGCCATGGTCTCGAAGGCGGCGTCGACCTCGGCGACCGTCAGCGTCGGGGCGTCGGCGGGTGCGGGCAGCGACGCGAGCGAGCGCCACCCGAGGCCCGTGCGGCGCTGGCGCAGCTCCCCGGCGAGGTAGCGGGCGACGACGGGCACGTCGGACGGCTCGGCGCGGCGCAGCACGTCGGCGAGCAGCGCGCGCTTGGCGAGGCGGGACCGGGTGGCGGCGACGGCGAGGGACGTCGCGGCGACGTCGGCGAGCAGCATGTCCGCATCCTGCCGCCGGTCACCGACACCGGCACCTGCGCAGGGGTCAGAGCACGACAGCGGGCGTCAGCGCGGGTGTCAGAGCACGACCGCGGGAGCCAGGGCGGGGCGGTCCAGGACGCGCAGCTCGTGCAGCGCGTCGAGCAGCAGGCGGTTGAACGCGACGGGCGCGTGGGAGTTCACGTCGTGGCCCGCGCGCGGGACGACCCGCAGGCGCGTGCCAGGGCGTGCGGTGAGGTAGCGGCGCTCGTCGAGCCGTAGCGGGTCGCGCGCACCGTTGACGACCCAGACGGGCAGCCGCACGCGGCGCAGGTCGGCGAGCGGGGAGTACCCCGACATCGCGGAGAGCATGTCCTGCACGACGTGCCACGTCCCGCCGCCGATCCGCAGGGCGCGCGTCACGGCGCCGGACGCCGACCGGTACGCGAGCAGCGGCTTGCCCTTGATCTCCGTGGAGCAGCCCGCGAGCACGACGCCGGCGAGCTTGTGCTCGTTGCGGCGCGCGTAGGCGAGGCTCGCGTAGCCGCCGAGCGAGAGGCCGACGAGCAGCGGGGCGACCGCGAAGGACGCGACGGCGTCGTCGATCGCGCGGATCGCGCCCTCGAGCGTGAACCGCTCGTGCGCGCGGGCGCCGTGCCCGGGCAGGTCCAGGGCGAGCGTCGGGTGACCCGACCGTGTCAGCGCGTCGAGCTGGTGCTGCCAGATCGCGGACGACGTGCGCGTGCCGTGGACGAAGACGATGGGGCGGATGACGGGCTCCTCGGGGCGTGTGCTCCGCGGGAGAGTACCTGGCGTTCCTGGGATTCTCCGGGGAGCGTCACACGTCCGGCGCGCATGCCCCACGTCCGAGCGCTGCGAGCCCCGCGCGGTCGCCCGCGGCGAACGAGGTCACGGTGAGGTTCGTGCTGGGGTACATGAGCTGCGTCGGGTCGTCGACGTGCCCGAGCCCGACGACGTGCGCGAGCTCGTGCGTGACGACGCCGATCGCGACGGCCGTCCCGTCGGGGGTCGCGACGAGCGGCGCGAGCTCCTCGGTGTCGAGCGTGACCTCGCCCGTGACGTACACGGAGCGCCCTCCGAAGGTCACGGAGGCCGACCCGCCGGTCCCTGCGACGTCGCCCAGCAGGCCCGGCGTCTCGACCGAGGTCGACCACGTGAAGAGGACCGGGGCCCAGCGGCGGCCGTACCGGTCGGGCTGGTACGCGGGGCGGTCGGACGTCGGTCCCTCGGTGGTCGCACCGTCGTCGACGAACTGCAGCCCGGTCGCCTCGGCCACGCGCTGGACCGCGGTGCGGATCAGCACGTCGCCGCCGGGCGGCGCGTTGTCGGGACGCACGACGTAGTGGATCGGGCGGCACGGGCTGTACGTGACGGGACCGGAGCCGTCGGGCTGCATCGCGGTGAACGTGTGCGGCCCGGCGTCGAGCGCGGACGCCAGAGGGGGAGTGCCGAGCGGGACCGCGGCCTCCTCGTGGCCCGCGGGCGGGGACAGGCGCGCGACCTGGTCGTTGACCCACCAGGTGGCGCCGCTCACGAGGGTCGCGACGACGACGACCGCAGCGACGAGCGCCGAGGCGCGTCCGCGGTGCGGGACGCCGACCGGGCCGGGACCGAGCGTGGGCGGCAGCGGGGGACCGCCGCCCGCCCAGGCGCCCGGCGGCGGGCCGGTCCACGCGGTCCGGGGGTCGGGCGGAGGAGCCGTGAGCGGGTGCGGGGCGAACGCGTGGTGCGCTGTCTCCGGGGCGGCTGCCGTCGAGGGCCACGCCCCGGCGTCGAGGTCGGGCGGCGGCGGACCGTACGAGCGCGGCGGTGTCGGCGCCGACACCCACGTCGGGGGCGCGGCGGCGTCGCGTGCGCTCACGTGCCGTCCTCCCCGTCCCCGGCCGACCGGTCCCGCGTCGGCGCGCCCGGTCCGCCGAGGATCGCACACGCGGCGCGCGCCGACGGTGACCGCGTCGCCGCCGTCACCCGGTCCGCGCAACGCCCTGCACGCCCGGCCGTCACCGGCCCCACCGCCGGACGAGCGTCGCGAGCTGCCCGACGTAGCCGCCCCCGAAGAGCAGGGCGTGCACGGCGACGGGGTACACCTGGTGCAGTCCCGCGCGGCCCGCGGCGCCCGGCCGCAACGGATGCACCTCGGCGTACCCGTCGAGCACGTCGTCGAGGTGGCGCAGCCCGAACAGCCGCAGCATCGCGAGGTCGGTCTCGCGGTGCCCGCCGTGGGCGGCAGGGTCGACGAGCGTCGCGCCGGCCGCGGTCCACACGACGTTGCCGCTCCACAGGTCGCCGTGCAGCCGCGCGGGCCGGTCGTCGTCGTCGAGGTCGCCCGCGTCGAGCCGCGCGGCGAGGCGGTCGAGGTCGCGTACGACGGTGTCGTCGACGACCCGCGCGTCCACCAGCGCCCGCGTGACGGGCACGACGCGGCACGCGGCGAGGAACGCGCCCCACCGGTCGAACCGTCCCGTCGGCATCGGCAGCGGTGCGTCGAGCGGCCCGAAGAACCCGTCGCCGTCCCAGCCCGGTGGGGCGACGCCGAACGCGTCGGCGCCCGCGTCGTGCACGGTCGCGAGCCCGCGGCCGAAGGTGCGGGCGGCGTCGCGCGTCGGCGCCACGGGCACGAGCCGCTCCAGCGTGAGCCCGCGCTCGTCCACGTCGAGCACCTCCACGACCGGCGCACCGCCGGCGGCCCGCAACCACGCCAGACCCGCCGCCTCGCACCGGAAGAACCCCGCGGGCGCGTCGTCGCGCCGCTTGCGGAACGTCGCCTCCGTCAGGCCCTCACGCACGTGCGCACCTCCCCGCGCACCCACCCTGGCGCACCGCCACGGCGACGGCACCCCGGCGCGCCGTGCGCCGCACGGTTCGCCGCGACGGCGCGCACGCCCCCGGCGAGACTGGCAGCAGGCGCGCGGCACCGGTCGCGCGGTGGCGAGGGGACGGGTCATGCGGGTCGGGGTGCCGCGCGAGGTGAAGAACCGCGAGTACCGGGTGGCGATGACCCCGGCCGGGGTGCACCAGCTGGTGCGCGACGGGCACACCGTGCTCGTCGAGGTCGGCGCCGGGCTGGGCTCCCAGATCCCCGACGACGAGTACCGGGCCGCGGGCGCGACGCTGCTGCCCGACGCCGACGACGTCTGGGGCGGCGCGGACCTGGTGTGCAAGGTCAAGGAGCCGGTCGAGGAGGAGTACCACCGCCTGCGCGACGGGCTCGCCCTGTTCACGTACCTCCACCTCGCCGCCGACCGGCCCGGCACCGACGCGCTGCTCGCCGCCGGCACGACCTCGATCGCCTACGAGACCGTCCAGCTCGCCGACGGCTCGCTGCCGCTGCTCGCGCCCATGTCGGAGGTCGCGGGCCGCCTCGCGACGCAGGTCGGCGCCTACCACCTCATGCGGAACGCGGGCGGCCGCGGGCTCCTGCTCGGCGGGGTGCCGGGCGTCGACGCGGCGAAGGTCGTGATCCTGGGCGCGGGCGTCGTCGGGTCGCACGCGGCCGAGATCGCCGTCGGCATGCGCGCCGACGTCACCGTCCTGGACCTGTCGATGCCGCGGCTGCGCGAGGTCGACGCCGCGTTCGGCGGACGCGTCCGCACGGTCGCGTCGTCGCCGTGGACCCTCGAGCGTGAGCTCGTCGACGCGGACCTCGTCGTCGGCGCGGTGCTCGTCCCGGGCGCCCGCGCGCCGCGCCTGGTGACGAACGAGCTCGTGGCTCGCATGCACGCGGGCGCGGTGCTGGTCGACGTGGCCGTCGACCAGGGCGGCTGCTTCGAGGACACCCGCCCGACCACGCACGACGACCCGACGTTCCGCGTGCACGACACGCTCTTCTACTGCGTCGCCAACATGCCGGGCGCGGTCCCGGTCACGTCGACGCGCGCGCTCACCAACGTCACGCTCCCGTACGTCACCGCGCTCGCGGGGCTCGGCTGGCAGCAGGCCGTCGCGGCCGACCCCGCGCTCGCGCTCGGGCTCACGACGCACGCGGGCGCGCTGCTCAACGCCGCGGTCGCGCAGGCGCACGGCTACCCCGCGCAGGACGCGTCGGCGGTCGTCCGTCTGCCCTGAGCGGACCGCCGAGCGCACCCCTGGCACTCCTCGCCGCGCACGGCCTAGCGTCGGCGCATGCGCACCGCACTCGTCGTCGGCGGCACGGGTCAGGTCGGACGGGCGGTCGTGCCCGCGCTCGTCGCGGACGGGTGGCAGGTCCGCGTGCTGTCCCGCGGCAGCCGGCAGGACGCCGCGACGGTCGAGGGGTGGGGCGCGACGAGCGTCGTCGGGGACCGTCACGACCCCGACGTGCGGGACCGTGCGCTCGCGGGCGGGGTCGACGTCGTGGTCGACGTGGTCGGCTACGACGATCGCGACGCCACGGCCTGGCTCGCGGCCCGCGACCGCATCGGGTCCGCGGTCGTCGTGTCCAGCGCTGCCGTCTACGTCGACGGCGCGGGCGACGGCTTCGAGACGGACGCGTTCGGCACGTTCCCGGTGCCCCTGGACGAGTCGCAGCCGACGGTCGAGGCGGGCCGCGACACCTATGCGACCGGCAAGGTCGGGCTCGAGCGGGCGTGGCTCGACTCCGACGTCCCGACGACCGCGCTGCGCGCCGCCGCGATCCACGGGCCGGGGTGCGTGCAGCCGCGCGAGTGGACGTTCGTCCGGCGGGTGCTCGACGGGCGCGACGTGCGGGTCCTCGCGTACGACGGCCTCAGCCGGTTCCAGACGGTCGCGACGTCGGTGCTCGCGGACCTCGTCCGCCTCGCGGCCGCGCAACCCGCCGACCGCGTCCTCAACGCCGCCGATCCCGACGCCCCCACGGTCGCCGAGATCGCCCGCGTGGTCGACGCGACGCTCGGCGCCGAGTCGAGCACCGTCACGTTCGCCGGGCCGCCGCAGGGCAATCTCGGCCTCACTCCGTGGGCCGTCCCGCACCCGCTGGTCCTCGACACGGGTCTGGCGGGACGCGAGCTCGGGCACGTCGCGCGCGGCGGCTACGCGGACACCGCCCCCGACGGCATCCACTGGCTCGTCGACGAGGCCGCGCGCCGCGACTGGCGCGAGGCGTTCCCCGGCTTCGTGCGGATGGAGGCGATGGGCGACTTCTTCGACTACGCCGCCGAGGACGCGTACCTGGCGGACCGTCGGTCATGATGACCGGCATGACCGACGACTCCCTCGACGCGACCAACCCCTTCGCGTCGCCCTCGACGCTGCCCTACGGCCTGCCCGACTACACCGCGATCCGCGAGGAGCACTACCGTCCCGCGCTGCTCGCCGGGATGGCCGAGCACCGTGCCGAGGTCGAGGCGGTCGCGACCGACCCGGCCGAGCCGACCGTCGAGAACACGCTCGTGGCCCTCGAGCGCGCGGGCCGGCTGCTGCACCGTGCGGCCGTCGCGTTCTACAACCAGGCCAGCAGCGACTCGACCCCGGGCCTCGACGCGATCGAGGAGGAGGTGGCCCCGCTGCTCGCCGCCCACCGCGACGCGATCTACCTCGACCGGCGCCTGTTCGCGCGCGTCGAGGCGCTCGTGGAGCAGGCCGAGGCCGGCTCGCTCGACCTCGCCGAGGACGTGGCCTGGCTCCTGCACCGCACGCAGACCGCGTTCGTCCGTGCGGGCGTGCGCCTCGACGACGCGGCCCAGGCCCGGCTGCGCGATCTCAACGCCGAGATCAGCGCGCTCGACGCGACGTTCGGGCGAGAGCTGCTCGCCGCGACCAACCAGGCCGCCGTGCTGGTGACGGACGAGGCCGAGCTCGACGGCCTGTCCGACGACGCGCGCGCCGCCGCCGCGCACGCCGCGGCCGAGCGCGGCCACGAGGGCGCCTGGCTGGTCGAGCTGCAGCTCCCGACCCAGCAGACGCCGCTCGCGGTGCTCCGCGACCGCGGCCTGCGCGAGCGCGTCATGCGCGCGTCCCTGACCCGCGGTGCGGGCGGTGACCACGACACGCGTCCGGCGCTGCTCGGGCTCGCGCGGCTGCGCGCCGAGAAGGCGCGCCTGCTCGGGTTCGAGCACCACGCCGACTACGTCGCGCAGGACGCGACCGCCGGTTCGGCCGACGCCGTCGCGGACCTGCTCGCGCGTCTCGCACCCGTCGCCGTCGCGAACGCACGCCACGAGGCCGCCGCGCTGCAGGAGGTCCTCGAGCGCGACCACCCCGGCGCGACGCTCGAGCCGTGGGACTGGGCCTACTACGCCGAGCAGGTCCGGCAGGAGCGGCGTGCGCTCGACGATTCGCGCCTGCGCCCCTACCTCGAGCTCGAGCGCGTGCTCGCCGACGGCGTCTTCCGCGCCGCGACCGCGCTCTACGGGCTCACGTTCGCCGAGCGGCACGACCTCACGGGCTACCACCCCGACGTCCGGGTGTTCGAGGTGTTCGACGCCGACGGCTCCGGCCTGGGCCTGTTCCTCGGCGACTTCTGGACGCGCGGCTCCAAGCGCGGCGGCGCCTGGATGAACAACCTCGTCGACCAGTCGACCCTGCTCGACCATCCGCCGGTCGTCGTGAACAACCTCAACATCCCCAAGCCGCCGCCGGGCGAGCCGACGCTCCTCGCCTGGGACGAGGTGATCACGCTCTTCCACGAGTTCGGCCACGCGCTGCACGGCCTGCTCTCCGCGGTGCGGTTCCCGTCGCAGTCGGGGACCGAGGTGCCGCGCGACTTCGTCGAGTACCCCTCCCAGGTCAACGAGATGTGGGCGTGGGAGCCGCGGATCCTCGCGTCGTACGCCGTCCACCACGAGACCGGTGAGCCGATGCCCGCCGCGTGGGTGCAGACGCTCCTCGACGCCCGCCAGGACGGCGAGGGCTTCGCGACCACCGAGTACCTCGCCGCCGCGCTGCTCGACCAGGCCTGGTACCGGCTCACCCCCGAGGACGTCCCGACCGACCCGGCCGACGTCGAGCCGTTCGAGGCGGCCGCGCTCGCGGCGGCGGGCGTCGACTTCGCACCCGTGCCCCCGCGCTACCGGACGACCTACTTCAACCACGTCTTCGCGAGCGGCTACTCGGCCGGGTACTACTCCTACATCTGGTCGGAGGTGCTCGACGCCGACACCGTCGAGTGGTTCCGCGAGAACGGCGGCCTGCGCCGCGAGAACGGCGACGTGTTCCGCGAGCGGCTGCTGGCGCGCGGCGGCTCGCGCGACCCGCTCGCGTCGTTCCGCGACCTGCGGGGACGCGACGCGGACATCGCACCGCTGCTCGCGCGCCGCGGCCTGCTCGCGGCCGGCGCCGCCTGACGGCCTCGGCGCGGACCCGGCGGCACCGTCCGCGCGTCGCCGGGTCCGCGTCGGCCTGAGCGTCGGTCGGGCGCGGGTCTCACCAGGCGCGACCCGGCGCGTACGTCCCGAACGACCACTCGCGGCCCCCGACGTCGAGCACGCGCGCCCGTCGGGAGCCCCACGGGGTGTCCTCGGGCGCGATCACGGACGTGCCGCCCGCGGCGACGGCCCGGCGGTGCAGGTCGTCGACGTCCGGCGTGCACAGGTGGACCCCCGACCCGGTCGAGACGCCGACGAGCGGCGGGACGGTGTACGCGGCGTCGTCGCTCGCGACCATGACGACCGCATCGCCGAGGCGCGCCTCGGCGTGCTGCACGCCCCCGTGCTCGTCGTCCTGCCGCGCGGTCACCGCGAAGCCGAGCGCGACGAGCCAGTCGATCGCCGCCGGGGCGTCGGCGTAGCTCAGGTACGCGTGCAGCGACGCGGACGTGTCGTCGGTCACGCGTCCACCGTCGCACCGCGCGCGTGCGGCGCCACGGGGCGGTGTCCGGTCCGTGGGCAGGTCGGCCCGGCAGGGTCGGTGTCCGACCCGGCCGGGTACGGTGGCCGCATGCCCGACACGACCTCCGACCACGCCCGCACGCCCGCGTCCGTCCCGGACGCCCAGGACGAGGTCGTCGGGATCTGCCGCGACCTCATCCGGTTCGACACGTCGAACTACGGCGACGGGAGCGGACCGGGGGAGCGCGCCGCGGCCGAGCACGTCGTCGACCTGCTGGCCGAGGTCGGGCTGGAGCCCGAGCTGTTCGAGAGCGCGCCGGGCCGCGCGAACGTCGTCGTCCGGCTCGAGGGCGAGGACTCCTCCCGCCCCGCGCTGGTGCTGCACGGCCACCTCGACGTCGTGCCGGCGCGGGCCGCCGACTGGACCGTCGACCCGTTCGAGGCCGTCGAGGTCGACGGTCTCGTCTGGGGACGCGGCGCGGTCGACATGAAGGACATGGACGCGATGATCCTCGCGACCGTCCGGCAGATGGTCCGCGAGGGCCGCCGCCCGGCGCGGGACGTCGTGGTCGCGATGTTCGCCGACGAGGAGGCCGGCGGTACCTACGGCGCGCGCTGGGCCGTCGACCACCGGCCGGAGCTCTTCGCGGGCGCGACCGAGGCGATCAGCGAGGTCGGCGGGTTCTCCGTCGACGTCGACGGCCGCCGCGCGTACCTGCTGCAGACGGCCGAGAAGGGTCTGTCGTGGCTGCGGCTCGTCGCCGACGGGCGCGCGGGGCACGGCAGCCAGGTCAACGCCGACAACGCGGTCACGCACCTCGCCGAGGCGGTCGCCCGCATCGGTCGCCACCCGTGGCCGCTGCAGCCGACGCCGACCGTCCGCGCGCTGCTCGAAGGCGTCGCCGACCTCACCGGCCTGCCGTTCGACCCGGAGGACCCCGAGGGCGTCGACCGTCTCGTGGCCGCCCTGGGCCCCGCGTCGCGGTTCGTCGGCGCGACGCTGCGCCACACGACCAACCCGACGCAGCTCGAGGCCGGCTACAAGGCGAACGTCATCCCGGGCCGCGCCGAGGCGACGATCGACGGCCGCTTCCTGCCGGGCTTCGAGGACGAGTTCGTCGCGACCGTCACCGAGCTCGCGGGCGAGCACGTGCAGATCGAGCGGATCCACCACGACACCGCGCTCGAGGTCCCGTTCTCGGGCGACCTCGTCGACGCGATGGTCGACGCGCTGCTCGCGGAGGACCCGGGCGCGACCGTCCTGCCGTACACGCTGTCGGGCGGCACCGACAACAAGTCGCTGTCCCGGCTCGGCATCACGGGGTACGGGTTCGCGCCGCTGCGGCTGCCTGCCGACCTCGACTTCTCGGGCATGTTCCACGGCGTCGACGAGCGGGTCCCGGTGGACGCGCTGCGGTTCGGCACGCGCGTGCTCGACCGCCTGCTGCGCACCTGCTGACCGTCCCCGCCGCCTGCCTGCTGACCGGCCCGGCTGACGGCGCCGTCGCGTGCGACGGGCGGTCCCGGGGGGCGGCTCAGTCCTCGTAGCCCGTGAGGGTGCTGCGGACGCGGATGATCTTGCGGCGCAGCCACACGCGCCGCTCGCCGCCCGCGTAGAGGACCGTGCGGGCGAGCTCCCAGCGGCCGTACTCGGCCTGCTCGGTGAGCAGGCGACGTGCGTCGTTCCGGCTGGTCGTGCGCGGAAGGGTGAGGACCCGGTACTCGTACTGGCCGCCCTGGGCGACCCATGCGTCACGCTTCGTCCCGGTGCGCCCGACTGCCATCCGCCACCCCGTCTCGCCTGCTGGTGGGTCGCGCCCCGCGACCTCGTGCCGAAAGACCCTACGCGGTGCCATTGTGCCCCGCGCGGCGCTACGGTCGTCGCATGACCGTCGACCCGCGTGCCGCGCTGGACCGCCTGATCGCAGCCCTCGAGGCCCACTACAACGCCGTCGTCGCCCGCAAGGGCGAGGACGACCCGGCGGTCGACGACGCGTACGACGTCCTGGCGGACGCCTTCGAGGTCTACGACGACGCGCTCGGCACGGTCCACGGCGAGGCCACCCCGTTCTACCTCGCCGAGGAGGAGGACGAGGACGAGGACGACGAGGACGACGAGTGGTCGGGCGACGAGGACGACGACTACGACGCGGACGACCTCGCGGACGAGCCGACGGGCCTCGGCACCCGCTGACGCGCGGCGCCCCGCGGGCACCGCGGGCACGGGCGGCACGTCCCACCACCCGGGAGACGTCCCGGGCTCGGCGCCCGGTCAGAAGCGCTCGGGGTAGCCGACCTCGGGCGCGCTCACCTCGTCGAGCGCCCGGCGCAGCTCCTCGGGCAGCTCGAGGTCCAGCGCACCGAGCGACGCGCGCAGCTGCGCGGCCGTGCGTGCCCCGACGACGGCCGAGCTGACGCCCGGACGACCCGTGAGCCACGCGAGCGCGACCTCGAGCGGGAGCCGCTCCAGCCCCGACGCCGCGGTCGCGACGGCCTCGACCACCGCGGCCGACTCGCGCGACAGGTACGGCTCGACGAACCCCGCGAGGTGCGGTGACGCGGCGCGCGAGTCCGCGGGGATCGTGCGCCGGTACTTGCCGGTGAGCACGCCGCGCCCGAGCGGTGACCACGCGATCACCCCGAGCCCGAGCGCCGCGGCGGCGGGCACGACCTCGCGCTCGACGCCGCGCTGGAGCAGCGAGTACTCGACCTCGACCGCGGCCAGGCCGGGGTCGCGCTCGAGCAGCGACGCCAGGCGTGCGACCTGCCACCCCGCGTGGTTCGCGAGCCCGACGTAGCGGGCCCGCCCGCTGCTCACCGCGAGGCG
This sequence comes from Cellulomonas algicola, assembly GCF_019024305.1. Taxonomy (NCBI): domain Bacteria; kingdom Bacillati; phylum Actinomycetota; class Actinomycetes; order Micrococcales; family Cellulomonadaceae; genus Cellulomonas; species Cellulomonas algicola. The sequence continues at coordinate 17,697 of NZ_JAHKSJ010000019.1, forward strand.
CAGCGCGGTCGCGGTCTCGTCGAGGGGCGTGCGCGGGTCCGGCGTCTGCACGAGCCACAGGTCGACGTGGTCGGTGCGCAGGCGCCGCAGCGACGCGTCGAGCGAGTCGAGCAGCCCGCCGCGGGACGCGTCGACGACACCGCCCGCCGACGTGCGGCGCACGCCCGCCTTGGTGCACAGCACGACGTCCTCCCGCGGGACGACGTCGCCCAGCAGGGTCCCGATGAGCTCCTCGGCGCCGCCGTCCGCGTAGGACGCGGACGTGTCCACGAGCGTCCCGCCCGCGTCGACGAAGTCGCGCAGCTGCTCCGACGCCTCGTGCTCGTCCGTGTCGCGGCTCCACGTCATCGTGCCGAGACCGAGCCGGGAGACCCGCAGGCCGGTGCGGCCGAGGTGGAGCTGTTCCATGGTGCGTCACCCTAACGTCGGGCACGTGCCCGGCGGGGGAGGCTCCGCGGCTATCGTTGCGCCTCGTGGCTGACGCGATGGGTGCAGGTGAGGCGATCTTCCTCGGGCTGGTCCAGGGTCTGACGGAGTTCCTGCCGGTGTCGTCGAGCGCGCACCTGCGGATCGTCGGGGACCTGCTCGGCAGCGGTGACCCGGGCGCCACGTTCACGGCCATCACCCAGCTCGGCACCGAGTCCGCGGTGCTGCTGTACTTCCGCCGCGACATCGCCCGGATCTGCTCCGCGTGGTGGCGGCACGTGCGCGGCGACCGCGGCACCGACCTGCGCGCCCGGATGGGCATTCCGGTGGGGGAGAAGGCCGACCACGACGCGCTCATGGCGTGGTTCATCGCGCTCGGGTCCGTCCCCATCGTGATCCTCGGGCTGCTCTTCCAGGACCCGATCGAGCACGCCTTCCGGAACCTCTGGCTCATCGTCCTCACGCTCGCCGGGTTCGCCCTCGTGCTCGGCTGGGCGGACCGGCGCGGTGCGCACCGGCGCACCCTCGACGAGCTCACGCCGCGCGACGCCGTGAAGTTCGGCCTCTGGCAGGCGCTCGCGCTCGTCCCCGGCGTCTCGCGCTCGGGCGGCACGATCACCGGTGGCCTGCTCATGGGCTACACGCGCGAGGCCGCCGCCCGGTACTCGTTCCTGCTGGCCATCCCCGCGGTCTTCGGCTCCGGGCTGTACCAGCTCGCGAAGGCGGTCGGCGGGGACGCGTCGCCGGGGACCGCGGGCGCCGGCGCGACGCTGCTCGCGACGCTCGTCGCGTTCGTCGTCGGGTACCTCGTCATCATCGTGTTCCTCAAGATCGTCTCGACCTTCAGCTACACGCCGTTCGTGGTCTACCGGCTCGGGCTCGCCGCGCTCGTCGCGCTGCTGCTGCTCACCGGCGTGCTCGACCCGATGCCTGCCGTCACGCCCTGACCGGTCCGCACAGGCCGCGCCGCCGGACGCGTCGACCGAGCCCGCTCAGAGCCACCCGGAGCGCCGGAACAACCGGTGCAACCACCAGCAGACCGCACCCATGCCGAGCAGCGCGACGGGGTAGCCGTACGTCCACGACAGCTCGGGCATGTGGTGGAAGTTCATGCCGTAGATGCCCGCGACCAGCGTCGGCACCGCGGCGATCGCCGCCCACGCCGAGATCTTGCGCATGTCCTCGTTCTGCTGCACCGACACGCGCGACAGGTGCGCCGAGAGCATGTCGCCCAGCAGCCGGTCGTGACCGTCGAGGTGGTCGTCCACGCGGTCGGCGGTCGACTGCACGCGCCGCAGCCAGTGCTGGGTCCGGCTCCCGTCCGGGCTGTCCGCGGCGTCCGCGACGAGCTCCGGGAGCACCGACGCGACGGGACCGAGCGCGCGCCGCGCCTCCGCGATCTCCCGCTTGAGGTCGTAGATCCGCTGCACCGGGTCCCCGGACGGGACGGCCGCGAACACCTCCGACTCCGTCGCGACGACCGCGTCGCCGAGCTCGACCTCGACGTCACCCGCGGTCGCCACCAGCGCCAGCAGCGCGGCGGCGAGCACCTGCAGCACGCCCTCGTCGGGCACGCGCGGCCCGTTCACCAGCCGCGCGGCGGTGCGACCCATGACGTCCGCCCGCCCGCTCTCCGCCGTGAGGACCACCGACGCACCCACCACGAGGACGAGCGCACCCGTGCTGACCTGCCGGGTCGCCTCGTCGTACGACAGCGTCGGGGCCGTGACGACGAGCGTGCCGTCCGTCGTCCGGTCGACGTGGGCGCGCACCGGGTGGTCCGCGGACGCCGCGCGACGGTCCGGCACCTTGAGCCGCAGGACCGCGCAGGCGTCGGCGCCCAGGCCGTGCCGCTCCGCCTCCCGCGGCAGGTCCGCGAGATCGTGCACGACCACCCACGTCGAGCCGTCGTCGAGCGTGCGCACGTCGGGCACCGGGTCCGTGCCGGGGGTCGCGCCGGCGAGGTCGTCCACGGCTGCATTGTGGTCCTCCGCCCGGTGCGGTGCGCCCCGAAGGTTAGGCTGCCGCCCGTGCTCACCTGGCCGGCCCCGCAGATCCCACGGCTCCCCGGACGGGGCGGTCCCGTCGTCGTGCGCGACTCGTCGACCGGCGAGCGCGTCGTCGCCGCACCCGGCCCGACCGCCACGCTCTACGTGTGCGGCATCACCCCGTACGACGCGACCCACCTCGGCCACGCCGCGACCTACGTCGCGTTCGACGTGCTCGGTCGTGCGTGGCGCGACGCGGGGCAGGACGTGCGCTACGCGTCGAACGTCACCGACGTCGACGATCCGCTGCTCGAGCGTGCGACCGCCACGGACGTGCACTGGCGTGAGCTCGCCGACGAGCAGATCGCGCTCTACGCCGAGGACATGACCGCGCTCGGCGTCGTGCCGCCCGACGCCTGGACCGGCGTCGTCGAGTCCATCCCCGCGGTCGTCGACGCGGTGACCCTCCTCGTCGAGCGCGGTGCGGCCTACACGGTCCCGACGCCCGACGCGGTCGACGGCGGTGCGGGCGACGTCTACGCCGACCTCTCCGCCGACGGCGCGTTCGGCACCGTCGCCGCGCTGGGTCTCGACGAGATGCTCGCGCTGTCCGCCGAGCGCGGCGGCGACCCGGAGCGCGCGGGCAAGCGCGACCCCCTCGACCCGCTGCTGTGGCGCCGCGAGCGGCCCGGCGAGCCCGCGTGGGACGGCGGCACGCTCGGCCGCGGGCGGCCCGGCTGGCACATCGAGTGCGCCGTCATCGCGCGCGACTCGCTCGGCCTGCCGTTCGACGTCGAGGGCGGCGGCTCCGACCTGCGCTTCCCGCACCACGAGATGAGCACCTCGCACGCCCGGCTCCTCGACGCCGGCCACGGCGCACGCGTGCACGTGCACACCGGCATGGTCGGGCTCGACGGCGAGAAGATGAGCAAGTCCCGCGGCAACCTCGTGCTGGTCTCCGCGCTGCGCGCCGCGGGCGTCGACCCGATGGCCGTGCGCCTCGCGATCCTCGCGCACCGGTACTCCGACGACTGGGACTGGACCGACGCGGGCCTCGTCGAGGCGCAGGAGCGTCTCGCGCGCTGGCGGCGCGCCCTGTCCGGCAACGGCGGCCCCGACGCGGCGTCCACCATCGCGGGCCTGCGCGCCGCGGTCGCCGACGACCTCGACACCCCGCAGGCGCTCGCGGTCGTCGACGCGTGGGTCAAGACCGCCCTGCACGGCGACCACGAGCCCGTCGAGGGTGCGCCCGGGCTCGTCGCCCGCGCGGTCGACGCGCTGCTGGGCGTCCGGCTCTGACTCGCACGTCCCGGCGTCCCGTCGTGCGGGCGGTCCCGCGGCTCAGCCCGCGCTGACGGTGTCGCGACGCGGCCCGGTCCGGCCCGTCAGCCGCCCGTGCCCTTGTCGCGCCGACGCAGGTAGCGCTCGAACTCGCGCGCGATCGCCTCGCCGCTCGCCTCGGGCAGGTCGGCCGTGTCCTTGGCCTCCTCGAGCTGCCGGACGTACTCGCCGATCTCGTTGTCCTCGCCCGCGAGCTCGTCGACGCCGTCCTGCCACGCCGCCGCGTCGTCGGGCAGCTCGCCCAGCGGCACGGGCTCGCCGACGAGCTGCTCGATGCGGTGCAGGATCGCGAGCGTCGCCTTGGGCGACGGCGGGTGCGCGACGTAGTGGGGGACCGCCGCCCACAGCGACAGCGCCTGCATGCCGCGGGCCGCGGCCTCGTGCTGGAGCACGCCGACGATGCCCGTCGGGCCCTCGTAGGTGTTCGGCTCGAGGCCCACGGCGTCCCGCAGGTCCGCGTCCTCGCTGGTCGCGTTCACGGGGATGGGTCGCGTGTGCGGCACGTCCGCGAGCAGCGCCCCGACGGTCACGACCGTCCTCACACCGAGACCCGCCGCGATGTCGAGCAGCTCGGCGCAGTAGCGCCGCCAGCGCATCGACGGCTCGATGCCGTGCACCAGCACGACGCGACGGCCGCTGCGCGGGGTCTCGACGACCGCGACCGACGTCGTCGGCCAGGTGATCTCGCGCCGCCCGTGCGGGCCGACGCCCACGACGGGACGGTTGACCTGGAAGTCGTGGTACTCCTCGGGGTCGAGCTCGTCGACCTGCTCCGCGCCCCACGCCTCGTGCAGGTGCTGCAGCGCGTGGGTGGCCGCCGAGCCCGCGTCGTTCCAGCCCTCGAACGCGGCGAGCATGACGGGCTCGTCGTCCGGGAGGTCCGCGGGTGCGTGCTCACTCATCTGCTCAGCCTAGGACGCGTGATCCCCACCACCCCGACGGGACGCGCGGCGGGACGTGCCGCGGGCGGTCCGTAGCATGGAGGACGTGCCCCTCACCTCCGGACCCTCCCGCCCCCTGCCCGCCGCCGTCCTGTGGGACATGGACGGCACGCTCATCGACACCGAGCCCTACTGGATCGGTGCCGAGACCGAGCTCGTCGAGGCGCACGGCGGTGTGTGGACGCACGAGGACGGCGCCGCGATGGTCGGCAACCCGATGTCGGCCGCCGTCGTCGCGCTGCAGGCACGCGGTGTCGACCTGACCGCGGACGAGATCGCGGACTTCCTGAACGGCCGCGTCCGCGCGGGTGTCGCGGCGGAGGTGCCGTGGCAGCCGGGTGCGCTCGAGATCCTGCGGGCGCTGCACGGCGCCGGGGTTCCGATGGCGCTCGTCACGTCGTCGTTCCGCGTGCTCGCGGAGCCGTTCGCGGAGACGGTGGGGTTGTTCGACGTGGTCGTCTCGGCCGACGACGTCTCGCGGCCCAAGCCCGACCCCGAGCCGTACCTGCTCGCCGCGCGCCTGCTCGGCGTCCCGGTCGCGCGGTGCGTCGCGGTCGAGGACTCGCACTCGGGCGTCGCGTCGGCCGTCGCGTCGGGCGCCCGCGTCATCGGCGTCGAGGTCATGCAGGAGCTCGCCGACCGGCCGGGCCTGAGCCGGGTCGGCTCGCTCGCGGACCTCACGCTCGACGACCTCGCGCGCATCGCGGACGGCGACGTGCTCGACCTGCGCCCCGCCGGCTGACTCCTGCGCGGGACCGCCCGGAGCGGCGGCCGGGGCGCGACGTCCGGGGTGCGGCTGTCGGTGACCCGGCCCCGCGCGGTCAGGCCACGGGCGCGGGTGCGGGGGGAGCGACGCCGATCGACCGCTCGACCGCGCCCTCCGGGACGGGCGGGACGGTGCCGCCGAACGCCGGGCAGTGCGCCTTGAACGAGCACCAGTCGCACAGCCGTGAGGTGCGCGGACGCCAGTCGCCGCTGCGGGCCGCGTCCTCGATGCCGCCCCAGATCGACCGCACGCGCGCCTCGAGCGTGTGCATCTCGGGCTCGGTCGGCTCGTGCTTGAGGACCGTGCCGTCGCCCAGGTACTCGAGCTGCAGCAGCTTCGGCAGCACGCCGCGCGAGCGCCAGATGACGTACGCGTAGAACCGCATCTGGAACAGCGCGCCGCCCTCGAACCCTGGCCGCGGCGACTTCCCCGTCTTGTAGTCGACGACGCGCACCCACCCGTTCGGCGCGACGTCGACGCGGTCGACGATCCCGCGCAGCTGCGGGCCGTCCTCGAGCTCGACGCTCACCATGAGCTCGCGCTCCCGGGGCTGCAGGCGCGTGGGGTCCTCGAGCGAGAAGTAGGTCGCGAGCAGGCCGTCGACCGAGGCGAGCCACGCGTCGAGCGCCGCGTCGTCCGCGAACAGCGTCGCGACGTCGGGCGCGTCCTCGCGCAGCTGCGCCCACCGTGCGGGGACGAGGCCGCGCGCGGCGTCGATCGTGCGCTCCGCCGCGGGCAGGTCGAAGAGGTGCTCGAGGACCGCGTGCACGAGCGTCCCTCGCGCCGCGGCCGCGCTCGGCGGCTCGGGCAGCCGGTCGACGACCCGGAACCGGAACAGCAGCGGGCACTGCAGGAAGTCGTTCGCGCGCGACGGGGACAGACCCGGCCGCGACGGCGGCCGCACGCGTACCGCCTGCTCGACCGACTGCTCGACCAGCTCCTCGACGACCTCGTCCCGGTCGACCGCCACCACGTCCTGCGCACTCACGTCACCGAGCCTAGGCCGCGCCACCGACGCTCCCGACCCACCGCGCCGCGCGCCGCGCGCCCGCGGGACCGACGGCACGGGCGACGTGCAGGGGACGCCCAGGGGTCCCGCATAGGCTGGCCCGGTGAGCGACCCCCGACCTGCCGCGCCGCGCACCTCCGGCTGGGTGTTCGGCCACGTCGCCGGCGCACCGATCGTCCTCGCGCCCAGCTGGCTGATCGCCGCGGTCGTCCTCACGTTCCTGTTCGCGCCGACCGTGCGCTCGTGGTCGCCCGACCTCGGCGGGCGCGTGTACGTCGTCGCAGGCGTCTTCGTCGTGCTGCTCTTCGCGTCGGTGCTCGTGCACGAGCTCGCGCACGGCCTCGTCGCCCGCGCACGTGGCCAGCAGCCCCGGGAGTTCGTCCTCACGCTGTGGGGCGGGCACACGACGTTCGGCGTCGCCGCCCCGACGCCCGGCACCAACGCGCTCGTCGCGCTCGCGGGCCCGGTCGCGAACCTCGTCCTCGCGGGGGCGTTCCTCGGCGCCGCGAACGCCGTCGGCACGCGGCAGCTGCTCGGGCTGCTGCTGTTCGCCGGGGCGTTCTCCAACGGGTTCGTCGGGCTGTTCAACCTGCTGCCGGGCCTGCCGCTCGACGGGGGCGCGATCCTGCAGTCCGCGGTGTGGGCGGCGACGCGCAGCCGGCACACGGGGACCGTCGTCGCGGCGTGGTGCGGCCGGGTCGTCGCGGTCGGCGTCTTCGCGTGGGCGTTCGTCTTCCCGTTCGTGCAGGGCGGCCAGCCCGACCTCACCGACGCCGTCTGGGGTGCGCTCATCGGCGCGTTCCTCTGGACGGGCGCGTCGGGTGCGATGCGCGGTGCGCGCGCGCAGCACGCGGTCGAGCAGCTGTCGCTCGCCTCGGTGGGCCGTCCGGCGGCGGTCGTCGGGCACGCCGACTCGGTCGCGCGCGCGGCGGCGGCCGCCGCGGCCGCCGGTGCGAGCGAGGTGGTCGTCGTGTCGCCCGACGGGCGCCCGGCCGCGTACGTGGACCGCGAGGCGGCCCGTGCGGTCCCGGCGGACGTCGCGGGCACCACGCCCGTGACGTCGGTCGCCGTCGCGCTGCCGGTGGGGTCCGTGGTGGACGGCAACCTCGTCGGCCAGGACCTGCTGGACGCGCTCGGGCGCGCCGCCCGCCACACCGCGGTCGTCGTCGCGGTCGCCGACGGGCGCGTCGTGGGCCTGGTGCGCGTGCCGGACGTCGTCGCCGCGCTGCGCACCTGACCGCCGCGCCGGTCGACGGCCGCGTCCTCGTAGACTCGTCGCCCGTGACCGACCAGACGCCCACCGGGGCCGCGCAGCGCCGCGGCCCGTTCCGCGCGGGCGACCGCGTCCAGCTGACCGACCCGCGCGGCCGGCTGCACACCATCACGCTCGCCCCGGGTGGCACGTTCCACACGCACCGCGGCTACTTCACGCACGACGAGCTCATCGGCGCGCCCGAGGGCACGGTCGTGCGGAACACGTCCGGCATCGAGTACCTCGCCCTGCGGCCCCTGCTCGCGGACCACGTGCTGTCCATGCCGCGCGGCGCGGCCGTCGTGTACCCGAAGGACGCGGGCCAGATCGTCACGATGGGCGACATCTTCCCCGGAGCACGCGTCATCGAGGCGGGCGTCGGCTCGGGCGCGCTCACGATGTCGCTGCTGCGGGCCGTGGGCGACGGCGGCGCGCTGCACTCGATCGAGCGGCGCGAGGACTTCGCCGACATCGCCCGCGCCAACGTCGAGGGCTTCTTCGGCGGTCCGCACCCGGCGTGGCGCCTGTCGATCGGCGACCTCGCGGACGTCCTGCCGCGCGTCGCCGAGCCGGGCACGGTCGACCGCGTGGTGCTCGACATGCTCGCGCCGTGGGAGAACCTCGACGCGACCGCCGTCGCGCTGGCCCCCGGCGGGCTCCTGATCGCGTACGTCGCGACGACGACGCAGCTGTCGCGGCTCGCGGAGGACGTGCGCGAGGACGGCCGGTACACGGAGCCGCAGGCGTGGGAGTCGATGGTCCGCGGCTGGCACCTCGAGGGCCTCGCCGTCCGCCCGCAGCACCGCATGATCGGGCACACGGGTTTCCTCCTGACGACGCGCCGGCTCGCGGACGGCGTCGAGGCGCCGCAGCGCAAGCGCCGCCCGGCGAAGGGCTCGTACCCGGTCGCCGAGGACGGCGCGCCCCTGGAGGACCCGACCCTGTGGTCGCCCGAGGCGATGGGGGAGCGCGCGGTCTCGGACAAGAAGCTGCGCCGTGCCCGCCGGGACGCGCAGGGCCTGGCCGACGCCGCGCGCGAGGTCGACGCGACGTCCGACGACGACCCCGCCTGACCGTCCGGCGGTCCACCGTCCCGCTGCGCGAGACGGCGGGAACACCTGCGGTGCGGCGGGCGTCTCTGGTTGACAGGGATGGTTAGGGTCGTCGGACCAGCAGGCACAGCGTCGTGCACGGTGGTGATCGTGACGACCATGCACGACGCGGAACGGAGGCCGAGACGATGACCGACCCGAACGCCCCTGGCAGGGACCTGTCCCGTGAGCTCGCGATCCTGGCGGCCAAGAACGAGCGGCTCAGCGAGGCCCTCGTCGCCGCGCGCGAGCAGATCGTCGAGCTGAAGCGCCAGGTGGACGACCTCGCGAAGCCCCCCGGCACGTACGCCACGTTCCTCGCGGCGCGCGACGACGGCACGGTCGACATCGTGTCGTCGGGCCGCAAGATGCACGTGGGCGCGAGCCCGTCGATCGACGTGCACCGCCTGCGCCCGGGCCAGGAGGTCATGCTCAACGAGGCGCTCACGGTGGTCGAGGCCGGCGGCTACGAGAAGGTCGGCGAGATCGTCACGGTCAAGGAGATGCTCGGCGAGGGGCGCGCGCTGGTCGTGGGCCGCGGCGACGAGGAGCGGGTGGTCCGGTTCGCCGGGCAGGTCATCGACCAGGCCCGCGTCCGGGTCGGCGACGCGCTGACGATCGACTCGCGCAGTGGCTTCGTGTTCGAGGTCATCCCGCGCGCCGAGGTCGAGGAGCTCGTCCTCGAAGAGGTGCCGGACATCCAGTACGAGGATATCGGCGGCCTGGGCCCCCAGATCGAGGCGATCCGCGACGCCGTCGAGCTGCCGTTCCTGCACCCCGAGCTGTTCCGCGAGCACGGCCTGAAGCCGCCGAAGGGCGTGCTGCTGTACGGCCCGCCCGGGTGCGGCAAGACGCTCATCGCGAAGGCCGTCGCGCACTCGCTCGCGGCGACCGCGGCTGCGGCGCGGGGCGAGGAGGGCGCGGAGACGCGGTCGTTCTTCCTCAACGTCAAGGGCCCCGAGCTGCTCAACAAGTACGTCGGCGAGACCGAGCGGCACATCCGCCTGATCTTCGCCCGCGCCCGGGAGAAGGCGTCGCAGGGGCACCCGGTCGTCGTGTTCTTCGACGAGATGGAGTCGCTGTTCCGCACGCGCGGCACGGGCGTGTCGAGCGACGTCGAGACGACGATCGTGCCGCAGCTGCTCTCCGAGATCGACGGTGTCGAGCGGCTCGAGAACGTCATCGTCATCGGCGCCTCGAACCGCGAGGACATGATCGACCCCGCGATCCTGCGTCCCGGCCGCCTGGACGTGAAGATCAAGATCGAGCGGCCCGACGCCGAGGGTGCGCGCGAGATCTTCGGCAAGTACCTCACGGCCGACCTGCCGATCCACGAGGACGACCTGCGCGAGCACGGCGACTCCGCGTCGACGGCGGTCGAGGCGATGATCACGCGCGTCGTCGAGCGCATGTACACCGAGAGCGAGGAGAACCGCTTCCTCGAGGTGACGTACGCGAGCGGCGACAAGGAGGTCCTCTACTTCAAGGACTTCAACTCGGGCGCGATGATCCAGAACGTCGTCGACCGCGCGAAGAAGTCCGCGATCAAGGACCTCCTCGCGACCGGCCAGCGCGGCATCCGCGTCGACCACCTGCTCACGGCGTGCGTCGACGAGTTCCGCGAGAACGAGGACCTGCCGAACACGACGAACCCCGACGACTGGGCGCGCATCTCCGGCAAGAAGGGGGAGCGCATCGTGTTCATCCGCACGATCGTCCAGGGCAAGAAGGGCACGGACACGTCGCGCACGATCGAGACGGTCACGAGCACCGGCCAGTACCTCTGACGACTCACCCCACCTCCGACGCCGACCCGCGCCGGGCCCGCCGTCCCGGTGGTGCCCGGCGCGCGGACGTCCGCGGTGACGTGCTGCGACGGACGCCTAGGGTGGAGCCGTGACCGTGCGCCGCGTGATGGGGATCGAGACCGAGTACGGCATCCTCCAGCCGGGTCGCCCCCTCGCGAACCCGATGCTCCTGTCGAGCCACGTCGTCGCGGTGCACGCGGCGGCGCGCGAGGGCGGCCGGGCCCGCGCCCGGTGGGACTACGACGACGAGGACCCGCTGCACGACGCCCGCGGGTTCCACCTGCAGCGCGCGTCGGCGCACCCGTCGCTCCTCACCGACGACCCTGACCGCGTCGCGCCGGCGGGCCCGGCGGACACGGGCGACGGCCCGCAGGAGCTCCCGCGCGGCACGACCGAGGAGTACGAGGACCCGGGCGCCGCGAACGTCATCCTCACCAACGGCGCACGGCTCTACGTCGACCACGCGCACCCCGAGTACTCCTCGCCCGAGGTCACCTCGCCGCTCGACGCCGTGCGCTGGGACCGGGCGGGCGAGCTCGTCATGCTCGCGTCGGTGCGCGCGCTCGCGTCGACGCCCGCGCTGCCCGACGTCGCGCTCTACAAGAACAACGTCGACGGCAAGGGCGCGACCTACGGCACGCACGAGAACTACCTCGTCGACCGCGCCGTGCCGTTCACGGACCTCGCGAGCCGGCTCATCCCGTTCCTCGTGACGCGCCAGGTGTTCACCGGCGCGGGTCGCGTCGGCGTCGGCCAGCGCGGCGAGACCCCGGGCTTCCAGCTCTCGCAGCGGGCCGACTACATCGAGGCCGAGATCGGCCTCGAGACGACGCTGCGCCGGCCCATCGTCAACACGCGCGACGAGCCGCACGCCGACCCCGACCGCTGGCGGCGCCTGCACGTCATCATCGGCGACGCCACGATGCTCGAGGTCGCGACCTACCTGCGGCTCGGCACGACGTCGCTCGTCCTGTGGCTGATCGAGCGGGCCGTCGCCGAGGGCGGTGCGGGCGGCGCGCTCGCCGCGATCGACCGGCTGGCCCTGCGCGACCCCGTGCACGCCGTCCACCTCGTGAGCCACGACGTCACGCTCACCACCCGGGTCGAGCTCGCGGACGGCCGCCGCCTCACCGCGATCGAGGTGCAGCGCGAGTACCTCGACGCCGTGCGCACCGCGCTCGCGCACGTCGGCGACCCGCTCGACGGGCAGACGACCGACGTGCTCGACCGCTGGCAGGCCGTGCTCGACGGCCTCGCGACCGACCCCGCGAGCTGCGCGCGCACGGTCGAGTGGCTCGCCAAGCTCCGGCTGCTCGAGGGCATGCGCCGCCGCGACCACCTCGCGTGGGACCACCCCCGCCTCGCCGCGGTCGACCTGCAGTGGTCGGACCTGCGACCCGAGCGCGGCCTCTACCACCGGCTCGTCGCGGCCGGGGCCGTCGACCTGCTCGTCACGCCCGCGCAGGTCGAGGACGCCGTGTGGCACCCGCCGCACGACACGCGCGCCTACTTCCGCGGCGAGGCCGTCGCCCGCTACGGCGCCGAGATCTCCGCCGCGAGCTGGGACTCGGTCGTGTTCGACGTGCCCGGCGCCGCGACGCTCCAGCGCGTGCCCATGCGCGACCCGCTGCGCGGCACACGCGCGCACGTGGGCGACCTGCTGGACCGCTGCGAGGACGCCCGCGCGCTCCTGGCCGAGCTCGGCGCCTGACGCGACCGCTGCGCCGTGGGCGAAAGGCGTGTCCGCCTCGCGGGCGCTCGCCCCGGATGCGTCGGAGGATGGGCCTAGGGTGGGATCGAGCAGGTCAGCGCGACGCCTACGGAGGTCACCATGGCTGGTCAGGAACAGGTGCGGCCCCGCCGCGACGACGAGGACCCGGTCGACGGCGCCGACGCGCCGGTGCCGGCCGCGCCGTCCGCGCAGTCGCGCGACGCCGAGGTGGACGCGCTGCTCGACGAGATCGACGACGTCCTGGAGTCCAACGCGGAGCAGTTCGTCCGCGGGTTCGTCCAGAAGGGCGGTCAGTGAGCGTCGATGGCCCCACTGACACCGCAGCCCGACCGCGCCGCCTCGGGGCGGCTCCCGCACACCTTCACCACCCCCGGCTCGTCGTCGTTCGTCGACTTCCTCGCCGGGCACGCACCCGAGCTGCTGCCCGGTAACCGGCCGCTGCCCACGTCCGAGGTCCACGCGCCGCACGGCACGACGATCGTCGCGCTCGCGGTCGACGGCGGGGTCGTGATGGCGGGGGACCGCCGCGCCACGATGGGCTCGATGATCGCGAGCCGCGAGATCGAGAAGGTCTTCCCGGCGGACGAGTACTCCGCGGTGGGCATCGCCGGCACGGCGGGCCTCGCCACGGAGCTCGTGCGGCTGTTCCAGCTCGAGCTCGAGCACTACGAGAAGATCGAGGGCAGCCTGCTGTCGCTCGACGGCAAGGCGAACCGGCTGTCGACGATGATCCGCGGCAACCTCGGGCTCGCGATGCAGGGCCTCGCGGTCGTCCCGCTGTTCGCGGGCTTCGACCTCGACCGGCGCGTCGGCCGGATCTTCTCCTACGACGTCACGGGCGGCCGCTACGAGGAGCACGACCACCACGCGGTCGGCTCGGGCTCGGTGTTCGCGCGCGGGTCCCTCAAGAAGCTGTGGCGGCCCGGGCTGGACCCGGCGGGCGGCGTGCGCGTCGCGGTCGAGGCGCTCGTGGACGCCGCGGACGACGACTCGGCGACGGGCGGCCCCGACTCGACGCGGCGGATCTGGCCCGTCGTGGCGACCGTGACGGAGGCGGGCTACCTGCGCGTGCCGGACGCCGAGCTCGGCGAGCTCGTGGCCCTCGTCGAGGACGAGCGGCGTGCGTCGCACGCGGACCGCGGAGGTGCGCGATGAGCATGCCGTTCTACGTCTCGCCCGAGCAGCTCATGAAGGACCGGGCGGACTACGCGCGCAAGGGCATCGCCCGCGGCCGGTCCGTCGTGGTGCTGCAGTACGACGACGGGATCGCGTTCGCGACGGAGAACGCCTCGCGCGCGCTGCACAAGATCTCGGAGATCTACGACCGCATCGCGTTCGCGGCGGTCGGCAAGTACAACGAGTTCGAGAACCTGCGCGTCGCGGGCGTGCGCTACGCCGACCTGCGGGGCTACTCCTACGACCGCGAGGACGTCACGGCGCGCGGCCTGGCGAACGCGTACGCGCAGACGCTCGGCACGGTGTTCACGACCGAGTCGAAGCCGCTCGAGGTCGAGCTCGTCGTCGCGGAGGTCGGCCGTGAGCCGGCGGGCGACCAGGTGTACCGGCTCTCGTACGACGGCTCCGTCGCGGACGAGCACGGCTACGTCGTCATGGGCGGGCAGGCCGACCGGCTCGGCGGGCTGCTCGCGTCGGGCTGGCGCCCGGGCATGACGCTGCGCGAGGTGCTGCGACTCGCGGTCGACGTGCTCGGCGCGTCGGGCGACGACGGGGGCGAGTCGCGCGCGATCCCGGCGCAGCAGCTCGAGGTCGCCGTCCTCGACCGCACGCGGCCCCGTCGCACGTTCCGGCGGCTCACGGGCGCGTTGCTCGAGGACCTGCTCACGCCCGACGGAGCCGGCGACCCGCCGGCTCCGGCACCGCACGACGACTGACGACCACGAGGCCCGGAGGAGGGGAGCAGCCATGGACCGACGGATCTTCGGGCTCGAGACCGAGTACGGCGTCACGTGCGCCGCGCAGGACGGCCGCGGGCTGTCCGCGGACGAGGTGGCGCGCTACCTGTTCCGCAAGGTCGTCGCGTGGGGACGCTCGTCGAACGTCTTCCTCCGCAACGGCTCCCGGCTCTACCTGGACGTCGGCTCGCACCCCGAGTACGCGACCGCGGAGTGCGACGACGTGCGCCAGCTCGTCGCGCACGACCGCGCGGGCGAGCGGATCCTCGAGGGTCTCGTGGCGGACGCGCAGCAGCGCCTCGAGCACGAAGGGCTGCCGGGCCGCATCCACCTGTTCAAGAACAACACGGACTCCGCGGGCAACTCGTACGGCTGCCACGAGAACTACCTCGTGCGACGGCAGGGCGACTTCGCGCGCCTGTCGGACGTGCTCGTGCCGTTCCTCATCACGCGCCAGGTGCTCACGGGCGCGGGCAAGGTGCTGAGCACGCCGCGCGGCGCGCTGTTCTGCCTGTCGCAGCGGGCCGACCACATCTGGGAGGCCGTGTCGAGCGCGACCACGCGGTCGCGTCCGATCATCAACACGCGCGACGAGCCGCACGCCGACGCGGAGCACTTCCGCCGGCTGCACGTCATCGTGGGCGACTCGTCGATGTCCGAGACGACGACCATGCTCAAGGTCGGGGCGACGGACCTCATCCTGCGCATGGTCGAGGCCGGCATCCCGATGCGCGACATGACGCTCGAGAACCCGATCCGCGCGATCCGCGAGATCAGCCACGACCTCACCGGCAAGCACCCGGTGGTCCTCGCGAACGGCCGGACCGTCACGGCGCTCGACCTGCAGGAGGAGTACCTCACGCGCGTCGTGGACTTCGTGTCGACCGAGGGCGGCCCGACGCCCGAGACGAAGCAGGTCCTCGACCTCTGGGAGCGCGGGCTGCGCGCGCTGCGCACGGGTGACCTGTCGCTCGTGGAGCGCGAGCTCGACTGGGTCATCAAGTACCAGCTCATCGAGCGGTACCGCGCCAAGCACGACCTCGAGCTGTCCGACGTGCGCGTGCAGCGGCTCGACCTCGCGTACCACGACATCTCCCGCACCGAGGGGCTGTACAACCTGCTGGCCGCGAAGGGCCTGGTCGAGCGCGTGACGAGCGACCTGGAGATCTTCGAGGCCACCGCGGTGCCCCCGCAGACGACCCGCGCCAAGCTGCGCGGCGACTTCGTGCGTGCCGCGCAGGAGGCCCGCCGGGACTACACGGTCGACTGGGTGCACCTCAAGCTCAACGACCAGGCGCAGCGCACGGTGCTGTGCAAGGACCCGTTCCGCAGCGTCGACGAGCGCGTGGACCGCCTCATCGAGTCGATGTAGCGCCCAGGCGGGCGCCGTACAGTGTGCGTGCCTGCGGGCCCCTCGACCGGTTGTCCCGTCGCGGCCGCCCCTGGTCGCCCGCAGCCCCGCCCCGGACCGACCCGGTACGGTGGCGCCTCGCGGGCGTGACCGGACGCCGAGGCGGGGGGGCGCCCACCACGAGGAAGGACCGACGTGCGACGACTGCGGGAGACGGCGGCCGCCGCGCTCGTGGCGCTGGCGCTGCTCGCGGGGTGCACGACGCCGCAGGCCGCGGATCCCGAGATCACCGTCACGGGGGAGCCGGGCGAGGCGCCGACGCTCACGTACCTCACGCCGCTCGAGGTGACGTCGACGTACCGCGAGGAGATCTGGCCGGGGACCGGCGCGGAGCTCGTCGAGGGCGGGCCCGTGCTCATCGACTTCTGGCTCGAGAACGGCAGCGACGCGTCGCTCGTCGACGAGAGCTACTCCACGACGCCCACGCCGCGGCTCCTCACGGAGGAGGACCTCGGCACCGACCTGTACGAGACCCTGCGCGGCCAGAAGGTCGGGGCACGCCTGCTCCAGGTGAGCCCGCCCCGTGGCTCCGGCGCGGTCGACTACCCGACGGTGACCGTCCTCGACGTGCTGCCGACGCGTGCCGACGGCGAGCCCATGCCGCCGAGACCGGACCTCCCGGCGGTCACGCTCGACGCGTCGGGGGCGCCGTCCATCACCCCGACCGGCACGGAGCCGCCCGACCAGCTCGTCGTCCAGCAGGTGCTGCGCGGTGCGGGTGCGCAGGTCACCCCGACCGACGTCATCACCGTGCAGTACACGGGCTTCGCGTGGACGACGGGCGAGTCGTTCGACTCGACGTGGACGCACGGACTGCCCGTGTCGTTCGGCCTGCAGGACGTGCAGGCCTGGGCGGAAGGGCTCGTCGACCAGCCCGTCGGCAGCCAGGTCATGCTCGTCGTCCCCCCGACGTACGCGCTCGGCGTCACGGAGAGCCAGGAGCTCGCCGGGCAGACCGTCGTGTTCGTCGTCGACATCCTCGCGACCGGCTCACCCGACGGAGGCTCCTGATGACCGTGGCGCTGCGCGTCATCCCGTGCCTCGACGTCGACGCGGGTCGCGTCGTCAAGGGCGTGAACTTCGAGAACCTCCGCGACGCCGGTGACCCGGTCGAGCTCGCGCGCCGCTACGACGCCGAGGGCGCCGACGAGGTGACGTTCCTCGACGTGTCCGCGTCGTCGGGGGGCCGCGACACCACGATCGAGGTCGTCCGCCGCACGGCCGAGGAGATCTTCGTCCCGCTGACCGTGGGCGGGGGCGTGCGGTCGACGGACGACGTCGACCGCCTGCTGCGTGCGGGCGCGGACAAGGTCGGCGTGAACACCGCCGCGATCGCGCGGCCCGAGCTGATCTCCGAGATCGCGCACCGCTTCGGCAGCCAGGTCCTCACGATCTCGATCGACGCGCGCCGCGTGACGGGTGACGTGCGCACCGACTCCGGCTACGAGGTCACGACGCACGGCGGCAAGCGCGGCACGGGTCTCGACGCCGTCGCGTGGGCGGCGCGGGCCGCCGAGCTCGGCGCGGGCGAGGTGCTGCTGAACTCGATGGACGCCGACGGCACGGAGGCCGGTTTCGACCTCGAGATGATCGGCGACGTGCGCCGCGAGGTGCGCATCCCGCTCGTCGCGAGCGGCGGTGCGGGGACCGTGCAGCACTTCGTCGACGCGGCGAGGGCCGGCGCCGACGCGGTGCTCGCCGCGAGCGTCTTCCACTTCGGCCAGCTGACCGTGCGCGACGTCAAGGACGCGCTGCGCGCGGCGGGCGTCGTCGTCCGCTGATGCCCGGCCCACGGGCCGCGCGCGGGAGGCAGCGAGTCAGACCGGCAGGCGGTCGACGAGGACGGCTCGGACCGGCAGGCGGTCGGTGAGGACGGCTCAGACCGGCAGGCGGTCCGTGAGGATCTCGACGTCCTGCGGGTCGCCCTGCACCGTCACGTCGGCGGCCGCGCCGCGCCCGAACGCGAACAGCACGAGCTCGCCGACCGCACCCCGCACGACGACCGTCCCGTAGCCGTCCTTCGGGCGCCGCACCTGCCGGCGCGGGCCGTCCTCGCGCACCAGCACGACACCGATCGGGAGCCGGTGCAGCCGGGCACCCCCCGCGCCACCCAGGTGCTTCCACAGCACCTCGACGAGCGTTGGGTCGAGGTCCCGCGGCGGCGTCGGACCGGAGCCGCGCCGGACGTCCTCGGTGTGGACGAAGTACTCGACGACGTTCGCGAGCTCACCCGCCCACGACATCGGGTGCCAGCGCGGCGGCTCCGCCGCGACGCGCGCGACGAGGTCCCGGTACGCGCCCTCGGTCGCGGCGTCGTCGGCGAGCCGCTCGATCGCGGCCTCTGCTCGGCCTGCGAGCGCGGGCACCGCGATCCCGGCACCGACGACGGGGGAGTGCTCGCGCAGGACCACGTGCGCCGCGAGGTGACGGGCCTGCCAGCCCTCGCACAGCGTGGGCGCGTCGGGTGGGACGGCTCGCAGAGCCTCGGCCAGCTGCGCGCGCTCCACCTCGTGCCACGTCATCCCCGCATCGTCGCACGTGGGAGCGCTGGTCCGCGTCACGAGACGGGCCACGACGGCGGCGACGACCAGCCCGCGGCGCGGGGGCGCGCGGGCGGTCCGGGCGGCCGTGTCCGCCGGGCGACGCGTCGCGACCGCGTGAGAGGATGACGGTTTCCCGCCCCCTCCCGAAAGGCCTGCGCGTGCGCTCGCGAGCTCCCTCGTCGCGACCGATGACGCTCACCGGCTCGGCACCCCGCCGGGCCGCGACGATCGTGGTCCGCGGCATCGCGGCGCACCCGTGGACCTACGCGGTCGCGATCGGCACGTCGGCGGTCTTCGGCGTCTCCGTCGTGGCCGTGAGCCGCGTGCTCGGGTGGGTGACCGACGAGGTCGTCGTGCCCGCGCTCGCCGGCTCCGCGCAGGCCGGCGACCGGATCTGGCTCGCCGGCCTGGCGCTGCTGGCCGTCGCCGTGACGCTCGCGGTCTCGGTCGCGGGACGACGGATCTTCGCCGGCATGGGGTTCGCCCAGATCCAGGCGGACCACCGCACGCGGGTCACCCGGCAGTACCTGCGCCTGCCGATGTCGTGGCACAAGCAGCACCCCACGGGTCAGCTGCTGTCGAACGCGAGCGCCGACGTCGAGGCGTCGACCGGGGTGTTCAACCCCCTGCCGTTCGCGCTCGGCGTCGTCGTCATGCTCGCGGTGGCGGCCGTCGGGCTGCTGGGCACCGACGTGTGGCTCGCGCTCGCCGCGCTCGTCGTCGTGCCGCTCGCCCTCGTCGCCAACTTCGTGTTCCAGCGGCGGATGGCACCCGCGGTCGGCCACGCCCAGGAGCTGCGCGCCGGGGTCGCCGACGTCGCCCACGAGAGCTTCGAGGGCGCGCTGCTCGTGAAGGCCCTCGGCACGGAGGAGCGCGAGGCCGCGCGGTTCGCGGCCCGTGCACGCGAGCTGCGCGACGCGAACGTCCGGGTCGGCGTCGTCCGCGCGTTCTTCGACCCCGTCATCGACGTGCTGCCGAGCCTCGGCACGCTGCTGGTGCTCGTCGTCGGCGCCGTGCAGGTCGCGGCCGGACGGATCGGCACGGGCGACGTCGTCGCGGCGGCCTACCTGCTCACGCTGCTGGCGGTGCCCGTGCGGGCGTTCGGCTGGGTGCTCGGCGAGCTGCCGCGCGCGCTGGTCGGCTACGACCGCATCGCGCGCGTCGTCGACGCCCGCGGTGCGCTGCCCGCCGGGACCACGCGATGGACCCCGCCGCCCGGCGGTGCGCGCGTCGAGCTCCGTGACGTCAGCCTCGCGGTCCCCGGTCCGCGTGGTCCCGTCGAGCTGCTGCACGGCGTCGACCTCGACGTCGCCCCCGGTCGTGTCGTCGCGGTCGTCGGGCCGACGGGCTCGGGGAAGTCGACCCTCGTGTCCCTCGTCGGCCGCCTGAGCGACCCGACGACCGGCAGCGTCCACGTCGACGGCACGGACCTGCGCGACGTCGTCCCTGCCGACCTGTCGCGGCACGTCGCGTTCGTGTCGCAGTCGACCTTCGTCTTCGAGGACACCGTCCGCGGCAACGTCACCCTCGCCGACGCCGACGACCCGCAGGCGCCCTCCGACGACGCGGTCTGGGAGGCGCTGCGTGCCGCGCACGTCGACGACGTCGTGCGCGCGCTGCCCGGCGGGCTCGACGCGCCGCTCGGCGAGCGCGGCGCGAACCTCTCGGGCGGGCAGCGGCAGCGCCTCGCGCTGGCCCGGGCGCTGGTCCGCGATCCACGCGTGCTCGTGCTCGACGACGCGACGTCCGCGGTGGACCCCCGCGTCGAGCAGGCGATCCTGCGCGGCCTGCGCGACGACCGCGCGGGGTCGCCCACGGTGCTCCTGGTCGCCTACCGGATGTCGTCCGTGCTGCTGGCCGACGAGGTCGTGCACGTCGAGTCCGGCCGGGTGGTCGACCGCGGCTCGCACGTCGAGCTCCTGGCGCGCGACGACGGCTACCGGGCGCTCGCCACCGCGTACGAGGAGGAGTCGGCGCGCCGGGCCGCCGACGGCGTCGAGGAGCTCGACGACGACCCGCAGCCGGTGCCGGCCGGGGAGGACGCCCGATGAGCGCGACGACGTCGGGCACGCCCGACCACCGGATGGCGTCCGCGAGCACGCTGGGCATCCTCGCGACCCTGCGCCGCGGCCTCGAGGTGTCGCCGCAGATGCTGCGCGGGTGGCGCGTGACGCTCCTGCTCGCGGTGCTGGCCGCGCTCGGCAAGGTGCTCGTGCCGCTCGTGGTCCAGCAGACCGTCGACACGGGCATCCTCGCGCCCGGCGGACCGGACGTCCCGCGCGTGCTCACGCTCACGGGCGCGGCGGCCGTCGGGCTCCTCGCTGCCGCGGTGTGCTCGGCGTACGTCAACGTCCGCCTGTTCCGGTCGAGCGAGGACGGGCTGCTCGCGCTGCGCACGCGCGCGTTCCGGCACGTGCACGACCTGTCCGTCCTCACGCAGCACACCGAGCGGCGCGGGTCGCTCGTCAGCCGCGTCACGTCCGACGTCGACACCATCTCGCTGTTCGTGCAGTGGGGCGGGATCATGCTGCTCGTCTCGGTGCTGCAGATCGTCGCCGCCTCGGTCCTCATGGCGCTGTACTCGTGGCAGCTCACGCTCGTCGTGTGGCTCGGCTTCATCCCCCTGCTGCTCGTCCTGCCGCCGCTGCAGCGTCGGGTCAACGCGCGGTACTCCGCGGTCCGCGAGCGGTACGGCGCGATGCTCGGCACGGTGTCGGAGTCGGTCGTGGGCGCCGAGACGATCCGCGCGTACGGCGCCGCCGACCGCACCCAGCGCCGCCTCGACGCCGCGATCGCCGCGACGCGCAGCGCGATGGTGCGCGCGCAGAACCTCGTGTCCGTCGTCTTCTCGAGCGGCGTGCTCGTGTCGAACGTGGTCCTCGCGCTCGTCGTCGTCATCGGCACGTTCCTCGGCGTCCGCGGCGACGTCTCGGTGGGTCGCCTGCTCGCCTTCCTGTTCCTCGTCCAGCTGTTCACGGGTCCCGTCCAGATGGCGACCGAGATCCTCAACGAGCTCCAGAACGCGGTGGCCGGGTGGCGGCGCGTGCTCGGCGTGCTCGAGACGCCGGTCGCGGTGCAGGACCCGGGCCCCGACGGCGTGCCCAGCGCGCGCGGTCCCGCGACGGTCGAGCTGCGCGACGTGGCCTTCGCGTACCCCGAGGGTCGCCGCGTCCTGCACGACGTCGACCTGGAGGTGCCCGCGGGCGCGTCCGTGGCCGTCGTCGGGGCGACCGGCTCCGGCAAGACGACGATCGCCCGGCTCGTCGCGCGCCTCGTCGACCCCGAGCACGGGCGCGTGCTGCTCGACGGCACCGACCTGCGGGACATCCCCGCGACGGACCTGCGCGCCCGCGTCGTGCTCGTCCCGCAGGAGGGCTTCCTGTTCGAGGGCACGGTCGCCGAGAACGTCGCGTACGGCCTGCGGACGCCCGACGGCACCGCTCCCGACCCCGCCGACGCACGCGTGCGCGACGCCGTCGAGGCGCTCGGGCTCGGTCCCTGGGTCGACGAGCTCGCCGCCGGGCTCGACACCGACGTGGGCCAGCGCGGCGAGTCCCTGTCCGCGGGGGAGCGCCAGCTCGTCGCGCTCGCACGCGCCTACCTCGCCGACCCCGACGTGCTGCTGCTCGACGAGGCGACGAGCGCGGTCGACCCCGCCACCGAGGTCCGCCTCGTGCGCGCGCTCGAGGAGCTGAGCACGGGCCGCACGACGCTGACCATCGCGCACCGGCTGTCCACCGCCGAGGCCGCCGACCTCGTCGTCGTCGTCGACGCCGGGCGCGTCGTCGAGACGGGGCACCACGCCGAGCTCGTCGCGACCGGCGGCACCTACGCGGCGATGCACGCCGCCTGGGTCGCGCAGACCCGCTGACACCCGCGGCCCGCGGCGTCCGGACCCGTCGACGCGCGGGCGCGGGAGACCGGGACGCGCTGCCGCGCCGAGGCGCGCGCACGCCCCCGCCGACGTCGGTCCCGGACACCGGCCCTGGCGGGACGCGCCACCGTGGCAGGATCGGTCCGTGCCTCGCGAGAACCCGTCCGCCACCCTCCTCGACCCGCAGGTCGCGCAGCGGCTGCGCCACGACGAGCACGGCCTCGTCGCGGCCGTCGTGCAGCAGCACGACACGCGCGAGGTCCTCATGGTCGGCTGGATGGACGACGAGGCGCTGCACCGCACCCTGACGACCGGCCGCGTGACGTTCTGGAGCCGTTCGCGCCAGGAGTACTGGCGCAAGGGCGACACGTCCGGGCACGCGCAGTACGTCAAGGCCGTGTCGCTCGACTGCGACGGCGACGCGCTGCTCGTCGAGGTCGACCAGGTCGGCGCCGCCTGTCACACCGGCACCCGCACGTGCTTCGAGGCCGGGGGACCGCTCGCGGTCGTCGCCGGTCACCGACCCGACGTGGCAGCCGCTGTCGCACCCACCGACGCCGTCGTGCCCGCACCGGCCGACGCAGCCGCACCCGAAGGAGACGCATGACCGCGCCCGCCGCCCACGTCCCCGTCGACGTCGTCACCGCGGACGTCCCCTGGGGCGGCACGTGGCCGTCGGTCGACACGTTCCGGGCGCTCGCGGCGGACCGGCGCGTCATCCCCGTCGTGCGCCGGCTGCTCGCGGACGACGTCACGCCCGTCGGCCTGTACCGCACGCTCGCGGCGGGCCGCCCCGGCACGTTCGTGCTCGAGTCCGCGGAGTCCGACGGCACGTGGAGCCGCTGGTCGTTCGTCGGCGTCCGCTCGCGCGCGACGCTCACGGTCCGCGACGGCGCGCCCGTGTGGGTCGGCGACGTGCCCGTGGGCGTCCCGACGGAGGGCGACGCGCTCGACGTGCTCGGCCGCACGCTCGACGTCCTGCGCACGCCCGCGATCCACGGCCTGCCGCCGCTGACCGGTGGGCTGGTCGGGGCGCTCGGGTGGGACGTCGTGCGGCACTGGGAGCCGACGCTGCCCGCGAAGGCGCCCGAGGAGCTCGGCGTCCCCGAGCTCACGCTGCTGCTCGCGACCGACCTCGCGGTCGTCGACCACCACGACGGCTCGGTGTGGCTGGTCGCCAACGCGATCAACTTCGACGACACCGACGAGCGCGTCGACGAGGCGCACGCCGACGCCGTCGCGCGGCTCGACGCGATGCAGCGCGCGCTGCTGGACCCGGCGGAGCCGGGCGTCGCGGCGCTCGCCGACGTCCCCGAGCCCGAGCTGGAGTTCCGCTCGACGCGCGCGGAGTTCGAGCAGGCGGTCGGCATCGGCAAGGAGGCCATCCGCGACGGCGAGGTGTTCCAGGTCGTGCTCTCGCAGCGCCTCGACCTCGACTGCCCGGCCGACCCGATCGACGTCTACCGCGTGCTGCGGACGATCAACCCGAGCCCGTACATGTACTACCTGCAGCTCCAGGACGCGGACGGGCACGACTTCGCGGTCGTCGGCTCGAGCCCGGAGACGCTCGTCAAGGTGACCGACGGGCGCGTCGTGACGTTCCCGATCGCCGGGTCCCGCCCACGCGGCGCGACGCCCGAGGAGGACCGCGCGCTCCAGGACGAGGTGCTCGCCGACCCCAAGGAGCGCGCCGAGCACATCATGCTCGTCGACCTGTCCCGCAACGACCTCGTCAAGGTCTGCGAGCCCTCGAGCGTCGAGGTCGTCGAGTTCATGGCGGTCAAGCGGTACTCGCACATCATGCACATCTGCTCGACGGTCGTCGGGCGGCTGCGCACGGGCGCGACGGCCCTCCAGACGCTCACCGCGACGTTCCCCGCGGGCACGCTGTCGGGCGCGCCCAAGCCCCGTGCGATCGCGCTCATCGACGAGATCGAGCCGGCCCGCCGCGGCATCTACGGCGGCACCGTCGGCTACTTCGACTTCGCGGGCGACATGGACATGGCGATCGCGATCCGCACGGCGCTCATCCGGGACGGTCGCGCGAGCGTGCAGGCGGGCGGCGGCATCGTCGCCGACTCGGTCCCCGCGCTCGAGTACGCCGAGTCGCGCAACAAGGCGGCCGCCGCGGTCCGCGCGGTCCAGGTCGCGTCCCGGCTCCGCCGGGTCGCCGAGTGACGACCGCGCCGGCCCCTGCGGCCGCGCGCTCGCGGGGTCGCGGCCGGGCGGCGGGCGTGCTCGTCCTGCTGGCCGCCGCGTCCGCCGGCGCTGCGGTCCCGACCTGGCTCACCGCGACCGGTGTGACGGCGCTGCGGGGCACGGTCGACGTCCCGGCGACCGGCACCCAGGTCGCGCCCGCCGTGCTCGGCGCCGCGGTCGTGCTGCTCGCGACCGCCGCGGCCGTCGCGCTCGTCGGGCCGGTGGGGCGGTGGCTCGTCGCGGCCGTCACGGTGCTCAGCGGTGCGGTCGTCGTCGGCGCGACCGCCGCCGTCCTCGCGGACCCGCACGGCGCCGCGGTGCCAGTCGTGACGCAGGAGACGGGGGTCGGCCGGGTCGTCGGCGACGTGGGCGTCACGGCGTGGCCGTGGGTGAGCGTCGCCGTCGGGATCGCCGTCGTGGTCGCGGCGGGCTGGCTCGTGCGCGCCTCGCGCACCTGGCAGGGACCGTCCCGTCGGCACGAGTCGCCAGGGGCGGGCGGCGGCCCCGTCGACGAGCGCGGCGCGTGGGACGCGCTGAGCCGCGGCGACGACCCGACCTGACCGTGTCCTGCGGTCGCCGTGCGCGGGTCGTGAGCACGTCCTGCGCAGGTCGGAGGGCCGTGCGGTCCGATAGGGTGGGCCGCGAACCGAGCACGAAGGGCACCACCTGATGTCTGACCAGTCCCTCGCGCACCGCGCGCAGAACGTCACCCGGACCGAGACGGTCCACCTCCCGCCCGCGACCCCCCCGGTCAACCACGGCAAGACGGTCGCCGGCTGGACGACCACGTACGGCGTCCTCGTCGGCGGTGTCGTCATGTCCGTCGCGGTGGTCTTCGCGCTCGTGTGGCTGTTCTGGGTCGGCCTCGGTGTCGCCCTCGTCGCCGTCGTGCTCGGCAAGGTCCTGCAGGGCATGGGCTACGGCCAGGGCGGCGTGCACACGCAGTCCCGGGACGGACGACCCGGGGCGCACTGACGCCCGGCCCGTCCGCGGGCAGCTCGATCCCGCGCGCGGCCGCACGCGGGCCCCGTCTGCGACCGGCCGTGACCCGGTCGCCACTCCGCCTGGAGGATGGATGTCGACCCCCAACGAGCCGCAGAACCCGTTCGAGAAGGGCTCCGAGCCCGAGGGTGGCGCGCCCGGCTACCCCGCGGCACCGCCGCCGCCCGCGGGTGGCTACCCGGCTGCCCCGCCGCCGCAGCCGTCCCAGCCGCAGGGCTACCCGTCGGCCCCGCAGTACCCGTCGGCCCCGCAGTACGGCGGCGCCCCGCAGTACGGCGGCCAGCAGGCCTACGGCACCCCGTACCCGAAGAACAGCCTCGGCGTGTGGGCGCTCGTCCTCGGCATCGCGTCGTTCGTGCTCTCGTGCGGCCTCGTGACGGGCATCCCGGCCATCATCGTCGGCAACAACGCGAAGAAGGCCGTGCAGCGCGGCGAGGCGAACAACGGCGGCCTCGCGACCGCGGGTGTCGTGCTCGGCTGGATCGCCACCGTGCTGTCGATCCTCGGCATCATCCTGTTCGCCGTCCTGTTCTCGAACGCCGAGTTCCGTGACGCGTTCGTCGACGGCTACAACTCCTCGAGCTACTGACGTCGTGGCGGCGTCCGGCCTGGCCCGGACGCCGCTGCTCGTCGGTGCGGGGACGCTGCTCGCCACGGTCGCGGTCGCCGTCCGCGACCCGCACGTCGCGGGCAGCTGGGGCGCGTGCCCCCTGCACCTGCTGACGGGGCTGTGGTGCCCCGGCTGCGGCGGCATGCGGGCGGTGCACGACCTCACGCACGGCGACCTCGCGGGGGCGTGGGGCATGAACCCGCTGCTCGTCGTGCTGCTGCCGCTCGCGGTCGCCGGGTGGGCCGTGTGGACATGGCGTGCGGTGCACGGGCGCCGCACGCAGGCGCCCCGGCACCCGGCCTGGGCGTGGTCCTTCCTCGCCGTGATCGTGTCCTTCGCCGTCCTGCGCAACCTCCCGCAGCTCGCGCCGTACCTCGCCCCCTGACCGCGCCGCCCCCGTGACCGTGCCCGCCGTGGGCCCTGCCACGGCCAGCCCTCCGGAGCCCGACGATGAGCAGCACCGACCCGCAGGACCCCGCGACGCCGGCGCCCGACCCGTGGCGCAAGCCCGAGACGGGCAGCACGAGCGGTGCCGCGCCCGCTCCCGTGCCCGACGCGGTGCAGCCGTACGCGTCCGGCCCGGCGTACCCGTCGGGCGAGGCGTACCCGTCGAGCCCGGCGTACCCGTCCGGTGAGACGTACCCGCCGAGCCCGGCGTATCCGTCCGGTGAGGCGTACCCGTCGAGCCCGGCGTACCCGTCCGGCGCGGCGTACCCGCCGGCACCGACCTACGGCGCGCCCGTGCAGCACCCCGTGCCCGGCGGCTACCCGCCCGCGCAGGCGTACGGCTACCCGGCCTACGGCGGCTACCTTCCCAAGAACAGCTATGCGGTCTGGTCGCTCGTGCTCGGCATCCTCGGTCTCGTCTCGTGCGGCTTCTTCACGGGGATCCCCGCGATCGTCGTCGGCAACAACGCCAAGAAGGCGGCCGCCAACGGCGAGGCGGACAACCCGGGCATGGCGACCGCTGGCGTCGTGCTCGGCTGGATCGGCACGGGATGGTCGGGGCTGGTCGTCGTCGGCTACCTGGTCTTCGTCGTCGTCATGCTGCTCACGACCGCGTCCGCCTGACCGGTCCGCCGGGTCAGGCGCCCGTTCCACGGAGCGGCCTGTGGTCGGGGTCACCCGACGGTCCCCGTACCATGGCCAGGTCAGACCCGCCCGCCACGTCGGCGCGAGCGGACTGGGCCGACCGGGGGAAGGGGTGAGGCTTCGATGACCGTGCTCGACGACATCGTCGCAGGCGTCAAGGAGGACCTTGCTGTCCGGGAGGCGGCGACGCCGCTCGCCGCCGTCAAGGAGCTCGCCGCGAAGCGGCCGTCCGCGATCGAGTGCGTCGGCCGGCTCCGCGTCGAGGACGCGGTCACGGTCATCGCCGAGGTCAAGCGGTCCAGCCCCAGCAAGGGTGCGCTCGCCACGATCACCGACCCCGCCGCGCTCGCCGCGGAGTACGAGAAGGGCGGCGCGACCGCGATCTCGGTGCTCACCGAGGAGCGCCGGTTCAAGGGGTCGCTCGCGGACCTCGACGCCGTCCGCGCGCGCGTCGACATCCCGGTCCTGCGCAAGGACTTCGTCGTCAGCCCCTACCAGGTGTGGGAGGCGCGCGCGCACGGCGCGGACCTCGTCCTGCTCATCGTCGCCGCGCTCGAGCAGACCGTGCTCGAGTCCCTCGTCGAGCGCGTGCACTCGCTCGGCATGACGGCCCTCGTCGAGGTGCACGACACCGAGGAGGTCGCGCGAGCGGTCGACGCCGGCGCCCGCGTGATCGGGGTCAACGCGCGCAACCTCAAGACGCTCGACGTGGACCGGACGACGTTCTCCCGCGTCGCGCCGTCGATCCCGTCCGACGTGGTCAAGATCGCCGAGTCCGGCGTGCGCGGGCCGCACGACGTCATGGACTACGCGCGGGCCGGGGCGGACACCGTCCTCGTCGGCGAGGCGCTCGTCACCGACGACGCCCCCCGCCAGTCGGTCGCCGACCTGGTCGCCGCGGGCGCGCACCCCTCGCTGCGGGCGGTGCGCCAGTGACCGCACGTCGCGGCGCCGGGCCGTCGGACACCCCGCTGCACCTGGACACCGCGGGCGGTCCGCTCGCGACGCACGCCGGGCCGTACTTCGGCGACTTCGGCGGGCGGTACGTCCCCGAGGCACTGATCGCGGCGCTCGACGAGCTCGACACCGAGTACCACAAGGCGCTCACCGACCCGGCGTTCGGGCGTGAGCTCGCGCGACTGCACCGCACGTACACGGGCCGGCCGAGCCCGTTGACGGAGGTCCCGCGGTTCGCGCGGCACGTCGGCGAGGGCGTGCGGGTGTTCCTCAAGCGCGAGGACCTCAACCACACCGGCTCGCACAAGATCAACAACGTGCTGGGCCAGGCGCTCCTCGTGAAGCGCATGGGCAAGACGCGCGTCATCGCGGAGACGGGCGCGGGCCAGCACGGCGTCGCGACGGCGACCGCGGCGGCGCTCCTCGACCTCGAGTGCGTCGTCTACATGGGCGAGGAGGACACGCAGCGCCAGGCCCTCAACGTCGCGCGCATGGAGCTCCTCGGTGCGACGGTCGTGCCCGTGACGATCGGGTCGCGGACGCTCAAGGACGCGATCAACGAGGCGCTGCGCGACTGGGTCGCGAACGTCGAGACGACGCACTACCTGCTCGGCACGGTGACGGGCCCGCACCCGTTCCCCGAGATGGTGCGCGACTTCCACAAGATCATCGGCGAGGAGGCGCGCGCGCAGCTCCTCGAGGAGATCGGTCGCCTGCCCGACGCCGTCGCGGCGTGCGTCGGCGGCGGGTCGAACGCGATGGGCATCTTCAACGCGTTCCTCGACGACGCCGACGTCCGGCTGTTCGGCTTCGAGGCCGGCGGCGCGGGCATCTCGTCGGGCCGGCACGCAGCGCGCTTCTCGGGCGGCCTCCCGGGCGTCCTGCACGGCGCGAAGTCCTACCTCCTGCAGGACGAGGACGGCCAGACGCTCCCGAGCCACTCCGTCTCGGCGGGCCTGGACTACCCGAGCGTGGGCCCTGAGCACGCGTGGCTGCACGACATCGGCCGCGCGCAGTACCGGCCCGTGACGGACGACGAGGCGATGGAGGCGTTCCGCCTGCTGTGCCGGACCGAGGGGATCATCCCCGCGATCGAGTCCGCTCACGCGCTCGCCGGCGCGATCCAGCTCGGTCGCGAGGCCGCGACGTGGCGGGGCGACGACGGCCACGACCCGGTGCTGCTCGTCAACCTGTCGGGTCGCGGGGACAAGGACGTCGCGACGGCGGCCGCCTGGTTCGGCCTGATCGAGGACGAGCCGGTCGTGCTGGCCGACGAGAACGAGCAGCTGTGACGTCGCCGCGGGGCGACGGGACGACGAGGACGACGCGGCGGGGACGCACGCGGTCGGGCGACGAGGAGGGCCAGTGAGCACGGTGGACGTCCGGTCGGCGACCGGGGAGCGGCTCGACGCCCTGCGCGCGGGCGACGGCGGGGCGACCGGCCGCGCGGCGCTGGTCGGCTACCTGCCTGTCGGCTTCCCGACGCTTCCCGGGTCGGTCGACGCGGTGCGGGCGATGGTCGACGCGGGCGTCGACGTCGTCGAGCTCGGCGTCCCGTACACCGACCCCGTGATGGACGGGCCCGTCATCCAGCGTGCGGTCGACGTCGCGCTCGGCGGCGGCACGCGCGTGCGGGACACGCTCGCCGCGGTCGAGCAGGTCGCGGGCCGCGGCGCGCCGGTGCTGGTGATGAGCTACTGGAACCTCGTCCTGCGCTACGGCGTCGAGGCGTACGCGCGCGACCTCGCCGCGGCCGGCGGTGCCGGTCTCATCACGCCGGACCTCATCCCCGACGAGGCGCAGGACTGGGTCGCCGCGTCGGACGCGCACGGCCTGGACCGCGTGTTCCTCGTCGCGCCGAGCTCGACGCCCGAGCGGCTCGCGTCGACCAGCGCCGCATCGCGCGGCTTCGTGTACGCGGCGTCGACGATGGGCGTGACGGGGGAGCGCGCGACCGTCGGGTCGCGGGCCGAGCAGCTCGTCGCGGACACGCGTGCCGCGGGCGCCCAGCGCGTCTGCGTGGGGCTGGGCGTGTCGCGCCGCGAGCAGGCGGCCGAGGTCGCGCGGTACGCCGACGGCGTCATCGTCGGGTCGGCGCTGGTCCGGCCGCTCCTCGACGCGCACGAGTCCGGCGACCCGACCGGCGGCATCGACGCGCTCGCGCGGGTCACCGCCGACCTCGCCGACGGCGTCCGCTCGGCGGTGCGGGGCGCGCGGTGAGCGCCGCGGTCCTCGCGTCGATCCCGAGCCCGTCGCAGGGCGTCTGGCACCTCGGGCCGTTCCCGGTCCGCGCGTACGCGATCGCGATCCTGCTGGGCATCGTCGCGGCGCTGTGGCTCACGCGGCGCCGCTGGGCCGAGCGCGGGGGCGACCCGGACACCGTCCTGGAGATCTCGTTCTGGGCGGTGCCGTTCGGGATCGTCGGCGGGCGGATCTACCACGTCATCACGTCGCCGCAGGCGTACTTCGGCGAGGGCGGCGACCCGGTGCGCGCGCTGTTCATCTGGGAGGGCGGCCTCGGGATCTGGGGCGCGGTGGCGTTCGGCGCGGTCGGCGCGTGGATCGGCTGCCGCCGTCAGGGGGTGCGGCTCGCGCCGTTCGCCGACGCGCTCGCGCCCGGTCTGCTCGTCGCGCAGGCGATCGGCCGGCTCGGCAACTGGTTCAACCAGGAGCTGTTCGGCGGCCCGACGACGCTCCCGTGGGGCCTGCAGATCGACGACGCGCACCTGCCGGCGGGGTTCGAGTCCGGCACGCTGTTCCACCCGACGTTCCTGTACGAGATCCTCTGGAACCTCGCGGGTGCTGCGGTGCTGGTCTGGGCGGACCGCCGGTTCAAGCTCGGTCACGGCCGCGTGTTCTGGCTCTACGTCGTGATCTACACGACCGGGCGGCTGTGGATCGAGCTCGTGCGCATCGACCCGGCGAACACGATCCTGGGGCTCCGGGTCAACGTCTGGACGTCCATCATCGTGGGCCTCGGCGCGCTGGTAGCGTTCGTGGTGGTCGGGCGCCGTCATCCAGGGCGCGACACGACCCTCCTGCTGGCACCCCCGACCGTGCAGGACGACGAGGAGAGCACGTCCGACGCCGCTCGCTGACCGCGAGCGGGGTGTGACCCACCTCACAAAGTGGCGATGCGGCTCGCAATGTTTCCGGGTTGTATCGTCACCCCACGTTTGGGCCGACGACGTCCCGCGTTCCCCCCATGTTCGACAAACCCCGGCCCCCGGGGATCGTGAGGACGGTGCAGATGTCGACGTCGCACGTGAGCCCTGACGCGCTCGTCACGCGGTCGGGCGCGGCACAGCAGGGTCTCTACGACCCCGCCGCCGAGCACGACGCCTGCGGCTTCGCCTTCGTCGCCACCCTGCGTGGCACCCCCGGTCGCGACATCGTCGACGCCGGCCTGACGGCGCTGCTCAACCTCGACCACCGCGGCGCCGTGGGCGCCGAGGAGGACAGCGGCGACGGTGCGGGGATCCTCACCCAGATCCCCGACGCGTTCCTGCGCGACGTCGTCGACGCCGAGCTCCCGCCCGCCGGGTTCTACGCGATCGGCATGGCGTTCCTCCCGGTCGACGAGGCCGAGCAGCGCACGGTCGTCGCCGCGGTCGAGGCCATCGCCGCCGAGGAGAAGCTCGACGTCCTGGCCTGGCGCGAGGTCGTCGTCACGGCCGACCTCGTCGGTCCCACGGCGCGCGCGTCGATGCCGGTCTTCCGGCAGCTCGTCGTCGCCGACCCCTCGCGCGAGCTCGCGGGCCTGGACCTCGACCGCCGCGCCTACCGGCTGCGCAAGCGCGCCGAGCGAGAGCTGGGCCTGTACTTCGCGTCGCTGTCGTCGCGCACGCTCGCGTACAAGGGCATGCTCACGACGGGCCAGCTCGAGCCGTTCTTCGCCGACCTGTCCGACCCGCGCTACGCGTCCGAGATCGCGCTCGTGCACTCGCGGTTCTCGACCAACACGTTCCCGTCCTGGCCGCTCGCGCAGCCGTTCCGCCTCGTCGCGCACAACGGCGAGATCAACACGGTGCGCGGCAACCGCAACTGGATGGCCGCGCGCGAGGGCACCCTCGCGAGCGAGGCGCTCGGCGACCTCGCGCCCCTGCTGCCCGTCTGCACCCCCGGGGGCTCGGACTCGGGCAGCTTCGACGAGGTGCTCGAGCTGCTGCACCTGTCCGGCCGCTCGCTGCCGCACGCGGTCATGATGATGATCCCGGAGGCGTGGGAGAACCACGCCCAGATGGACCCCGCCCGCCGCGCGTTCTACGAGTACCACTCGACGCTCATGGAGCCGTGGGACGGCCCGGCGGCGATGACGTTCACGGACGGCACGCTCATCGGCTCGGTGCAGGACCGCAACGGCCTGCGCCCCGGCCGCTACTGGGTCACCGAGGACGGCCTGGTCGTGTGCGCGTCGGAGGCCGGCGTGCTCGACCTCGACCCGGCGACGGTCGTCGCGAAGGGCCGCCTCGAGCCGGGCCGCATGTTCCTCGTCGACACCGGCAAGGGCCGGATCGTCGAGGACGACGAGATCAAGGCCCAGCTCGCGGCGCAGCGGCCGTACGCCGAGTGGGTCCGCGACCACTCCGTGTACCTCCAGCAGCTGCCCGAGCGCGAGCACGTCGCGCACTCCGCGGCGTCGGTGCGTCGTCGGCAGCGCACGTTCGGCTACACCGAGGAGGAGCTCAAGATCCTCCTCTCGCCCATGGCGGCGACGGGTGCGGAGCCGCTGGGCGCCATGGGCTCCGACACGCCCGTCGCGGTGCTGTCGAACCGGCCGCGCATGCTGTTCGACTACTTCACGCAGATGTTCGCGCAGGTGACGAACCCGCCGCTCGACGCGATCCGCGAGGAGCTCGTCACGGCGATCGGCGGGGCGATCGGTCCCGAGCCGAACCTGCTCGAGGACGGCCCGGGCCACGCCCGCAAGCTCGTGCTGCCGTTCCCGGTCCTCGACAACGACCAGCTCGCGAAGATCGTGCACGTCCAGAAGGAGCCGTCGCTCGGCTTCCGCGCGACGACGATCCGCGGCCTGTACCGGGCGGCGGGCGGGGGAGCGGCTCTCGAGTCGCGCCTCGAGGAGATCTTCGCCGAGGTCGACCGCGCGGTCGCCGACGGCGTGAGCTTCCTCGTGCTGTCCGACCGGAACTCCGACGCCGAGCTCGCGCCGATCCCGTCGCTGCTGCTGCTGTCCGCGGTGCACCACCACACGCTGCGCCGGCACACCCGCACGCAGATCTCGCTCGTGGTCGAGGCCGGCGACGTGCGCGAGGTGCACCACGTCGCGCTGCTGATCGGCTACGGCGCGGCCGCGGTCAACCCGTACCTCGCGATGGAGTCCGTCGAGGACCTCGCGCGCAACGGCTACCTGCCGGGCGTCTCGCCCGACAAGGCGGTCAAGAACCTCATCAAGGCGCTCGGCAAGGGCGTCCTCAAGGTCATGTCGAAGATGGGCATCTCGACGATCGCGTCGTACCGCGGCGCCCAGGTCTTCGAGGCCATCGGCCTGTCGCAGCCGCTCGTCGACCGGTACTTCACCGGCACCACGAGCCGGCTGGGCGGCATCGGCCTCGACGTCATCGCGGCCGAGGTCGCGGCGCGGCACGAGGACGCGTACCCCGCGTCCGGCAACCGCCAGCCGCACCAGCGGCTCGCCGTCGGCGGCGAGTACCAGTGGCGTCGCGACGGCGAGGACCACCTGTTCGACCCCGAGACGGTGTTCCGCCTGCAGCACTCGACGCGCACGCGCCAGATGGACGTGTTCCGCGAGTACACGCACCGCGTCGACGAGCAGTCGTCGCGGCTCATGACGCTGCGCGGCCTGCTCGCGTTCAAGGACGGCGTGCGCCAGCCGGTGCCGGTCGACGAGGTCGAGCCCGTCAGCGAGATCGTCAAGCGGTTCAACACGGGCGCGATGTCGTACGGCTCGATCTCCGCGGAGGCGCACGAGACGCTCGCGATCGCGATGAACCGCCTCGGCGGCAAGTCGAACACGGGCGAGGGCGGCGAGGACCCGGAGCGGCTGTACGACCCCGAGCGGCGCTCGGCGATCAAGCAGATCGCGTCCGGCCGGTTCGGCGTCACGAGCGAGTACCTTACGCACGCGGACGACATCCAGATCAAGCTCGCGCAGGGCGCCAAGCCCGGCGAGGGCGGTCAGCTGCCCGGTCACAAGGTCTACCCGTGGGTGGCGAAGACGCGGCACTCGACGCCCGGCGTGGGCCTCATCTCGCCGCCGCCGCACCACGACATCTACTCGATCGAGGACCTCGCGCAGCTCATCCACGACGCGAAGAACGCGAACCCGTCGGCGCGGATCCACACCAAGCTCGTCTCCGAGTTCGGGGTCGGCACGATCGCCGCGGGTGTCGCCAAGGCGCACTCCGACGTCGTGCTGATCTCGGGGCACGACGGCGGCACGGGTGCGAGCCCGCTGACGTCGCTCAAGCACGCCGGCACGCCGTGGGAGATCGGCCTCGCCGAGACCCAGCAGACGCTCGTCCTCAACAACCTGCGCGACCGCGTGGTCGTGCAGGTCGACGGCCAGCTCAAGACCGGCCGCGACGTCGTGATCGGCGCGCTGCTGGGCGCCGAGGAGTTCGGCTTCGCGACCGCGCCGCTCGTCGTGTCGGGCTGCATCATGATGCGCGTCTGCCACCTCGACACGTGCCCGGTCGGCGTCGCGACGCAGAACCCGGAGCTGCGGTCGCGGTTCACCGGCAAGCCCGAGTTCGTCGTCACGTTCTTCGAGTTCATCGCGCAGGAGGTGCGCGAGCTGCTCGCGCAGCTCGGGTTCCGCTCGATCGAGGAGGCCGTGGGCCACGTCGAGCTGCTGGACACGCGCGCCGCGATCGACCACTGGAAGGCCGAGGGCCTCGACCTGACGCCGGTGCTCGCGGTCCCGGACCCGCTGCCGGGCTCCACGCTGCACAACTCCGCGACGCAGGACCACGGACTGGACCGCGCGCTCGACAACCAGCTGATCTCGCTCGCGACCGACGCGCTCGAGCGCCAGGAGCCCGTGCGCATCGCCCTGCCGATCCGCAACGTCAACCGCACGGTCGGCACGATGCTCGGCCACGAGGTCACCAAGCGGTACGGCGGCGCGGGCCTGCCCGACGACACGATCGACGTGACCGTCACGGGCTCGGCCGGTCAGTCGTTCGGCGCGTTCCTGCCCCGCGGCATCACGCTGCGGCTGTTCGGCGACGCGAACGACTACGTCGCGAAGGGCCTGTCGGGCGGCCGGATCGTCGTGCGCCCCGACCGCAGCGCGGTGCTCTCGCAGCACGACGTGGTCGCGGGCAACGTCATCGGCTACGGCGCGACGTCCGGGCAGGTCTTCCTGCGCGGCCGCGTCGGCGAGCGGTTCGGCGTCCGCAACTCGGGCGCGACGCTGGTCGTCGAGGGCGTGGGCGACCACGGCCTCGAGTACATGACCGGCGGCACCGTCGTGGTCCTCGGCCGCACCGGCCGCAACCTCGGCGCCGGCATGTCGGGCGGCACGGCGTACGTGCTCGACCTCGACGTGCCGCTCGTCAACCTCGAGGCGGTCCGCTCCGGCGAGCTGTCCCTCGACCCCCTCGACGACGAGGACGCCGCGCTCGTCGAGGGCCTGCTGCGCACCCACCTGGAGGAGACCGGCTCGCCGGTCGCCGCGCAGCTGCTCGAGGACCCGACGGCGACCCGGGCGCGGTTCACGCGCCTCCTGCCCACCGAGTACGCCCGCGTCCGTCGTGCGCTCGCGCAGGCCGAGGCCGACGGCCTCGACCCCGCGGCGCCCGGCGTGTGGGACCAGATCCTGGAGGTGGCCCGTGGCTGACCCCCGCGGCTTCCTGAAGGTGCGGGAGCGCGAGCTCCCGCCCAACCGTCCGGTCGAGGTGCGTCTGCGCGACTGGAAGGACGTCCACGCCCACCGGCAGGACGGCCAGCCGTACCTCAAGGAGCAGGCGGGCCGCTGCATGGACTGCGGCATCCCGTTCTGCCACAACGGCTGCCCGCTCGGGAACCTCATCCCCGAGTGGAACGACCTGGTGTGGCGCGGGCAGTGGTCGGACGCGATCGACCGGCTGCACGCGACGAACAACTTCCCCGAGTTCACGGGGCGGATCTGCCCGGCGCCGTGCGAGTCGAGCTGCGTGCTCGGCATCAACCAGCCGCCGGTGACGATCAAGAACGTCGAGGTCTCGATCATCGACGAGGCGTTCGACCGCGGGTACGTGACGCCGCAGGTGCCGCAGCGCCTCACCGGGCACACCGTCGCGGTCGTCGGCTCCGGGCCCGCCGGGCTCGCGGCCGCCCAGCAGCTCACGCGCGCCGGCCACACGGTCGCCGTGTACGAGCGGGACGACGCGGTCGGCGGCCTGCTGCGCTACGGCGTGCCCGACTTCAAGCTCGAGAAGGTCCACATCGACCGCCGCCTCGCGCAGATGGAGGCCGAGGGCACCCGGTTCCGCCCGGGCGTCGAGATCGGCCGCGACATCACGTGGGAGCAGCTGCAGGCCCGCTACGACGCGATCGTCATCGCGACCGGCGCGACCGTCCCGCGCGAGCTGCAGGTGCCGGGCAAGGAGCTCGGCGGCGTGCACGTCGCGATGGACTTCCTGCACCAGGCCAACGCCGTCGCCGCCGGCCGCGAGGTGCCCGACCAGATCACCGCGACCGGCAAGCACGTCGTCATCATCGGCGGCGGCGACACCGGCTCCGACTGCCTCGGCACCGCGCTGCGCCAGGGGGCGGCGTCCGTCACGACGCTCGCGATCGGCAAGCGCCCGCCCGAGGAGCGCCCCGCGCACCAGCCGTGGCCGACCGACCCGATCCTCTTCGAGGTGTCGTCGTCGCACGAGGAGGGCGGCGAGCGCGACTACCTCGCGTCGACCGTCGAGTTCCTCCCGGGCGAGGACGGCAGCGTCGCACGCCTGCGTCTCGCGACCACCGAGTACCTCCCCGACGGTCGTCGCGTCCCGACGCCCGGCACCGAGCGGGAGATCCCGGCCGACCTCGTGCTCGTCGCGATGGGCTTCACCGGCCCGGAGACCGCGCCGCTCACCGAGCAGCTGGGCGTCGAGCTCACCGCACGCGGCCTGGTCACCCGGTCGGACGACTTCTCCACGACCGTCCCCGGCGTGTTCGTCGCGGGCGACGCCGGTCGCGGGCAGTCTCTCGTCGTGTGGGCGATCGCGGAGGGCCGTGCTGCCGCGGCCGCCGTCGACACCTACCTCTCGGGCGGCACCGAGCTGCCCTCCCCGGTCACGGCCAGCACCGTGGCGCTGCGCCCCTGACCCCACCAGGACCGCCACGTTGTACCGGTCGGCGCCAGTGCCTCCACCGGGACGTTGGTCCGACCACGCCCACCAGGAAGGCATAGGCTCGAGCCATGCGTAGAGCAAAGATCGTCTGCACCATCGGACCTGCGACGGAGTCCGCCGAGCAGATCCAGGCCCTCGTCGACGCCGGGATGGACGTCGCACGGATCAACCGCAGCCACGGCGACACCGAGGCGCACAAGAAGGTCTACGACAACGTGCGCGCGGCGTCGAAGGCGTCGGGCCGCTCAGTCGCGGTCCTCGTCGACCTCCAGGGTCCGAAGATCCGCCTCGGCCGGTTCGTCGAGGGTCGCCACGACCTCGCCGTGGGCGACGTGTTCACGATCACGACGGACGACATCGAGGGCACCAAGGAGCGCGTCTCGACGACGTTCAAGGGCCTCGTCGGCGACGTCTCGCCCGGCGACCCGATCCTCATCGACGACGGCAAGGTGCTCGTCCGCGTCACGGCGGTCGAGGGCAACGACGTCATCACGCGCGTCGAGGTCCCCGGCCCCGTCTCGAACAACAAGGGGCTGAACCTGCCGGGCGTCGCGGTGTCCGTCCCCGCGATGAGCGACAAGGACGAGGCCGACCTGCGCTGGGCGATCCAGATCGGCGCCGACATCATCGCGCTGTCCTTCGTGCGCAACGCCGCGGACTACGACGACGTCCGCCGGATCATGGAGGAGGAGGGCCGGGTCGTCCCGGTCGTCGCCAAGATCGAGAAGCCGCAGGCCGTCGACAACCTGGCCGAGATCGTCGCCGCGTTCGACGGCATCATGGTCGCCCGCGGCGACCTGGGCGTCGAGCTGCCGCTCGAGCAGGTGCCGCTCGTGCAGAAGCGCGCGGTCGAGCTGGCCCGCCGGAACGCGAAGCCGGTCATCGTCGCGACGCAGGTCCTCGAGTCCATGACGACGAACCCCCGCCCGACGCGCGCCGAGACCTCGGACTGCGCGAACGCGGTGCTCGACGGTGCGGACGCGGTCATGCTCTCGGGCGAGACGAGCGTCGGCGACTACCCGATCGAGACGGTCCGCACGATGGCCCGGATCATCGAGGCGACCGAGGAGCTCGGTCGGGAGCGCATCGCCCCCCTCGGCTCGACCCCGCACACGCGCGGTGGCGCGATCACCCGCGCGGCTGCCGAGATCGGCGAGACGCTGGGCGTGAAGTACCTCGTGACGTTCACGCAGTCCGGTGACTCGGCGCGCCGCATGTCGCGCCTGCGGTCGTCGATCCCGCTGCTGGCCTTCACGCCGGTCGAGTCGGTGCGCAACGTGCTGTCCCTGAGCTGGGGCACGCAGACGTACCAGGTGCCCACGGTCGAGAGCACGGACCACATGGTCGCGCAGGTCGACCAGACGCTGCGGGCGAACGGCCTCGCCGAGGTCGGCGACTACGTCGTCGTGGTCTCGGGTGCGCCGGTCGGCGTCGTCGGCTCGACGAACTCGATCGTCGTGCACAAGATCGGCGACGAGGAGAACCCGGGCGGTCGCGTCGCCTGACGCACGCGACGTCACGCCCGACGGCATGCAGGTGCCGAGGAGCGACGCGAACGGGCCCCGGTCTTCCGGGGCCCGTTCGTCGTCCCGGCGGCGGGGCCCGACTCGAAGGAGGGTGCGGTGCGCGAGCTCGTCGTCCTGGGGACCGCGTCGCAGGCGCCGACGCGCACGCGCAACCACAACGGCTACCTGCTGCGGTGGGACGACCAGGGCATCCTGTTCGACCCGGGCGAGGGGACGCAGCG
Source organism: Cellulomonas algicola (assembly GCF_019024305.1). Lineage (NCBI taxonomy): Bacteria > Bacillati > Actinomycetota > Actinomycetes > Micrococcales > Cellulomonadaceae > Cellulomonas > Cellulomonas algicola. Next base: position 56,707 of record NZ_JAHKSJ010000019.1, read on the forward strand.
CCAGCTGCTCCTGGCGGGGGTCGCGTCGTCGGCGGTCACACGCATCTGCCTGACGCACGCGCACGGCGACCACACGTTCGGTCTGCCCGGCATCCTGTCGCGCATGTCGCTGGACGGTGTCGCGGACCCCGTCCCGGTGCACTACCCGGCGTCGGCGGACCCCGTGGTGCGCGCGCTCGTGGCGCTCGCACGTCCGGGCGTGGACGTCCGGCTGCACCCGCACGGCGCCGCGGGCGAGGTCGCGCCGGGTCTGCGCGTCGAGCCGCTGCGCCACCGCGTGGAGACGTTCGGGTACCGGCTGACGGAGCCGGACGGCCGCACGCTCCGCCCCGCGCTGCTCGAGGAGGCGGGGGTGCGCGGCGCCGACGTCGGGGTGCTCGTCGCGCAGGGCCGCTGGCGCGACGTGCGCCTCGAGGACGTGAGCGTCCCGCGGCGGGGCCAGTCGTTCGCGTTCGTCATGGACACCGCACCGTGCGACGGTGCGGCTGCGCTCGCGCAGGACGTCGACCTGCTGGTCGCGGAGTCGACGTACGCGGACGAGGACGCGGCGCTCGCGCGCGAGCACCTGCACCTCACGGCGGGGCAGGCCGGAGCCCTCGCGGGGGCGGCCGGGGTCGGCACGCTCGTCCTCACGCACTTCTCGTCGCGGTACACCGACGTGCGGCCGCTCGCCGAGCAGGCCCGCGCGGCGGCCGCGTCGTCGCGTCGTCCCGGGGGCGTCGCGGTGCGGACCGTCGACGACCTCGACCGGGTCCCGCTGCCGCGCCGCCGGTCGGGCTGACGGCGCCGTCGGCCGGGCGGACGACGGTCGCCGGTCGGCCTGACGACGGCAGCGGGCAGGGCCGACGGCAGCCGCCGGTCGGGCTGACGACCGCCCGACGGGGTCAGCCGCGCCAGCTGACGGCGTGCAGCCCGATCTCGTCGACGACGCAGCCCACCGCGAGACCGAGGTCGTTGACGGCGGAGAGCACGATCGCGTCGGCGCCGTCCGGCGGGGCCACGAGGCGTGCGGGTGCCCCGGGGTGCTGCACGAACGCGTGCTGCGCGAGGCCGGCCGGCACGGTGCTGCCGACGGCGACGCCGCGGTCGTTGAGGTCGGTCACGATGCCGAACGAGGTGCCGGTGGGCGTCACGTCGGTCACGGCGGCGCGCGCGGACCAGCGGGTCGCGTGCATCACGCCGTCCGTGTAGGCGTACCCGGCGGAGCGCCCGTGGGAGTCGAGGGCCGCGGCGAGGCCGTCGCCGGTCCCGTCGCCGAGCGTCGGCAGCGTCGTGAGCGTGCCGTCGGGCTCCCAGCGCACGGGCACCTGCCGTGACTCGACCCACGCGTCGCCGACGACCTGCCCGGCGTCGTTGACGTCGTTGGCGCCGGTCGACCCGCCGAGGGACGCGAGCGGGGTGAGCACGCCGTCGCGCCACCGCCAGGCGTGGCGTTCGCCGCCGAACGTGCCGGACGTGCCGACGACCTCCCCGCGGCCGCTCACGGCGGACACGGTCTCGAACGTGTCGGCGGGGTCGGCGACGCCGATGCGGTGCAGCCGTCGGCCGTCCCAGAACGCGGCGCGGCCGTCGACGAGGCCGGCGATCTGGCCACGGTCGTTGATCGCGGCGGCGGAGGTGAGGCCGCCCGGCAACGGCAGGACGCGGCCGCGGTCGACGACGTGGGTGTCGGTGACGACGACGCCGTGGTCGTTGACGTCGACGGCGCACTCGTCGACGCCGAGGAGACGCACTCCGGGCGGGGTCGCGCCCGCGGCGGTGGGCACCGCCACGGCCAGCGCGACCGCGGTCGTGACGACGGCGAGCGCGGTGCGTGCGCGCCGGCGTCGTGCGGGTGTCCCGGGCAGCGCGACGGGCGACGGACGAGGCATGGGTTCCCCCTGACGTGGCGCCGTGGAGGTCCCCGGTGTCCTCCGGGTCCCCCGGCGCACCCCGAATGCTGCGCGTGTCACCGCGTCGTGCACAACCGTCACGAAGAAAGTTCACCTTGTCGTGGTTTCGCCCGGGCGAGAAGTGGGCGAAATCGGGACAAAGCGTCTGGACCTGCTCCGGGGACGGTGGGACGCTGGCCGGTGCAGGAACTCGACGAGGGGGACGACGACCATGACCGGCTACTCGCTGCACATCGGCCTCAACCGGGTCGACCCCGACGCCTACGGCGGCTGGGACGGCAAGCTCAACGGCTGCGTGAACGACGCGAACGCGATGCTGCGGCTCGCGACGGCGACCGGCTTCCAGCCGGTGCAGCTCCTCGACGCCGCGGCCACGTCGCAGGCGGTGATCACGCAGATCGGCGCCTACGCGCGGACCGCGGTCGCGGGGGACCTCGTGCTGCTCACGTACTCCGGCCACGGCGGCCAGGTGGGCGACATCGACGGCGACGAGCCGGACCAGCAGGACGAGACGTGGGTGCTGTTCGACCGGCAGGTCCTCGACGACGAGCTGCGGCGCATGTACGCGCAGTTCGCGGCCGGCGTCCGGGTCCTCGTGATCAGCGACAGCTGCCACAGCGGCACGGTGATCCGCGACGTCGAGCGGGACGCGGTGCTGCAGCAGGAGCGTGAGCACGACCTGGGCCTGGAGACCGGGGCGCGCGGTGGCCCGCCCGCGGTGCTGCCGCCCGCGGCAGTGGCGCGCGTCATGCCGCGCGGGGTCGCCGAGAAGGACGACAAGGCGCGACGCGCGACCTACGAGTTCGTGCAGTCGCTCGCCGGTGCGACGACCGACCAGGACGTCTCGGCGTCGGTGCTGCTCATCTCGGGCTGCCAGGACGACCAGTACTCGTACGACGGTCCGGTCAACGGCGAGTTCACCGGCACGCTGCTGCGCGTGTGGGACGAGGGCGCGTTCGCGGGCAGCTACGTGGACCTGCACCGCAAGGTCCTCGACCAGATGCCGTCGCGTCAGCAGCCGAACTTCTTCCCGATGGGCACGCCCGACGAGGCCTTCCTCGCGCAGCAGCCGTTCGCGATCACCCCGCCCGCGGGCGCCACGACGGCCTCCTGACGGCACGGCAGCAGACCACCACCGCCGGACCACCACCGCCGGACCACCACCGCCGGACGACGGTCGCGCGACGCCGCCCCGGGAGGACCTGCGCGTCTCCCGGGGCGGACCCGCGTGCGTGCCGCCCGTCAGCCCGCGGGGCGGTGCTCGGCGACCCAGCGCAACGCGTCCTCGGCTGCCGTGAGCACCGCGATGTGCCCGGTGCCGGGCACGACGCGCAGCTCGGCGTCGGGGAGGTGCGCGGCGAGCCAGCGCGCGTGCGCGACCGGCACCACGCGGTCGTCCGCGCCGTGCAGCAGCAGGACGGGCACGCGGACGTCGGCGGGCTCGAAGCCCCAGGGTGCGACGTACGCGAGGTCGTCGTCGACCAGCGGCGCCGGCCCCTGCGCGGCCGCCGGGCCGACGACCTCCTCGAACCATGCCCACGGCCCCTGCAGCGCATCCAGGTCGGCCTGCGTGAACTCGGGGTCGTACGGGTGCGCGCTCCGCTCGTACGCCTCCTTCGTCGCGCGTCCCGCCGCGGCCGCCCGCAGCGACGCGACGCCCGACGCGGCCATGCCGTCGAACCAGGCGAGCCCGTCCGCGTCGGCCGGTGCCAACCCTGCGCCGCTGACCGCCGCGACGACCCGGCCGCGCAGCAGGGCCGCGCACGCGAGCGCGTGCGGGCCGCCGCCGGAGTGGCCGATCACCGCGCACCGGTCGAGCCCGAGCGCGTCGAGCACCGCGGCGACGTCGGCGGCGGCGGAACCGACGCTGCGGTCGGGGCGGGCCGTGGACCCGCCGTAGCCCGGGCGGTCGTACGACACGAACCGCAGCCCGAGGCGCCGGGCGGGCTCGAGCATCGGCCGCGGCGGCGCCCCGAGGTTGGGCGTGCCGTGGCACCAGACGAGCGGGAGCGCGGGACGCCCGTCGGGTGCGGTCGCCGGTCCCGTGTCGTAGGCGTGGACGACGCCGCCCGGCACCGCGACGTCGAGCTCGTGGACGTGCGTCTCGCTCATGCGCCCATGCTGGCGCACGTGCGGGCCGCCCACCCGGTCGGGCGGGGCCGGCGGACGTGACGCGCCGACCGGCCTGCGGCGCCCTAGCCTTGCGCGAGGCGACCGAACGCGGCGCCACCACGGACGGCCTGCGGGCCGGTGAAGGAGATGGTGATGGCAGGCGGTCTCGCGGCCCTCCTGGACGACATCGCGGCGCTCGCGAAGCTCGCGGCGGCGTCGGTCGACGACGTGGGCGCGGCCGCGGGGCGGGCGAGCGCGAAGGCCGCGGGCGTCGTGATCGACGACACCGCCGTCACGCCGCGCTACGTGCACGGGTTCACGCCCGACCGTGAGCTGCCGATCATCCGCCGCATCGCCGTCGGGTCGCTGCGCAACAAGCTGCTGTTCATCCTCCCGGCGGCCCTGCTGCTGAGCCAGTTCCTGCCGTGGCTGCTGACGCCGATCCTCATGGTCGGCGGCGCGTACCTGTCGTACGAGGGCGCGGAGAAGATCTGGGAGCTCGTCAGCGGGCACGCGAAGGAGCACACGAGCACGCCCGCCGCGGCGCAGGGCGCCGACACCGAGAAGACGATGGTCGGCGGCGCGATCCGCACGGATTTCATCCTGTCCGCGGAGATCATGGTCATCGCCCTCAACGAGGTCGCCGACGAGCCGCTGCTCTCCCGGGCGCTCATCCTCGCCGTCGTCGCGCTCGCCATCACGGCGCTCGTCTACGGCGTCGTCGCGCTCATCGTGAAGATGGACGACATCGGGCTGCACCTCGCGGGCCGCGAGAACCGGGCGGCAGCGGCCACGGGCCGCGTCCTGGTCCGGGCGATGCCGAAGGTGCTGTCGGTGCTGTCGACGGTCGGCATCGTGGCGATGCTGTGGGTCGGCGGGCACATCCTCCTGTCGGGCGTCGACACCCTCGGCTGGCACGGGCCGATCGACGTGCTGCACCACCTCGAGGAGGCCGTGCACCACGTGCCGGGCGTCGGCGGGGTGCTCGCGTGGCTCGTCGACACCCTCGGGTCGGCGCTCGTCGGCCTCGTCGTCGGCGCGGTGATCGTCGCCGTCCTGCACCTCGTCCCGCGCCGCCGGCCGGCCGCCGCGCACTGAACGGCGCCGGCCGGGACGCCGGTCGTGGGCACCCGGACAGGGTCAGACCGCGCCGGCCCCCGGGGTGCGCAGCGCGCCGAACGCTGTCCGGCGCCGCAGGTGGAAGCCCAGGCGCTCGTAGATCCGGATCGCCCCCGTGTTGGTCGCCGCGGCGTGCAGCAGGGCCCGCTCACCGCGTGCCCGCACGTGGTGCGCGACGTCGAGCACGAGCCGCGTCGCCAGACCCTGCCCGCGGTAGGCGGGGTCGGTGCACACCGCGCTGATCTCGGTCCACCCGGCCGGCTGCAGCCGTTCGCCGGCCAGGGCGACGAGCCGGCCCTCGCGGCGGATCCCGACGTAGCGGCCGAGCTCGTGCGTGCGGGACGCGAACGGGCCCGGCTGCGTGCGCGCGACGAGGTCGAGCATCTCCGGGACGTCGCGCGCGCCGAGCACGACGGCCTCGTCGTCGGGGCGCGTCTCGAGCCGGTCGCTCTCGACGAGCTGCACCCCCTCGCCGCGGCTCGCGACCTCCCAGCCCGCGGGCAGCGTCGCCTCGGACCCGGAGAACGGGAACAGCGCGCCGGGCCCGACGAGGTCGAGGACCGCGTCCCACACGTCGGGGTGCTCCCACGACCGCACGGCCGCGAAGATCGACACTTCCGGCAGGAAGCGGCGCGCGAGCTCGTTGCCCTCCGACAGGGCGGCGTGCCGCCCGACCAGCGAGTGCCAGGCGGCGTTGTCGAGCACGTGCTCGTCGGCCAGCGGGGAAGTCGTCGACCCGACCGTCACGGATGTGTCCCTTCGTCGTGGTCCGGGCTCGCGTCCGGACGTGCGCGCGCAGGACCGTACGCCCGAACACCGGCACCGTCGTGGACCTTCCCCGCCCGTCCCGCGCAGTGAGACCGCCCGCGCCCCCTACCCTCGGTCGTGCCCCAGCTGGTGCGGCAGCGCACCGTCGTCGACGACCGAGAGGACCCCATGTCCGTCACCCCGCTGTCCGCCGGCCAGAACGCGCCGCTGCCCGACACGACCGTCCGGGTCGAGGTCACCGGCGCGGTCGACCTCACCGCCCTGGTGCTCGGCGCGTCCGGCACGGTCAGCAGCGACGCCGACATGGTGTTCTTCAACCAGACCACCGCACCCGGCGCCCGCCTGACGGGCAGCACGCTCGACCTGACGCTCGGGTCGCTGCGCCCCGGCGCCGAGCGCGTCGTGCTCGTGGCGTCGCCCGCGACCGACGGGCAGACGTTCGCCACGGTCGGCGGCGTGGCCGTCACGCTCACGTCCGGGCCGTTCGCCGCGCGGTACGCGCCCGAGGGGCTGTCGACCGAGACCGCGCTCGTGCTGTGCGAGGTGTACCTCCGCGGGGGTGCGTGGAAGGTGCGGGCCGTCGGGCAGGGGTACGCCGACGGGCTCGCGGGGCTCGCCCGGGACTTCGGCGTCGACGTCGCCGACGACCCCGCGACGCCCGCGACGCCTGTACCCCCGCCTCCGCCTGCGGCCACGCCCGCACCCGAGCCGCCCGTGTCGCTGACCAAGGGCGCCGAGAAGCTCCCCGCGCTCATGCGCGAGACGCTCGACCTGCGCAAGAGGCTCGTCACCGTCTCGCTCGAGAAGAAGGGCGCCGCCGGCCTGCGCGCGCGTGTCATCGGCGTGCTCGACGTCTCCGGCTCCACCGCCGGGCTCTACCGGCGCGGCGTGTTCACGCGCGCCGTCGAGCGGATCATGCCCGTCGCCGCCGCCCTCGACGACGACGCCGAGATGCAGATGTTCCTCATGGGCGCACGCGGCGTGCGCGTCGACGACCTCCAGGTCGGCGACCTCCCGCAGTGGCTCGAGCGCTGGACCGGCCGGCGGCCCGTCGAGGCCGGCGGCGTCAACAACGAGCGCGCCGTCATCGACGAGGTCCTGCGCTACGTCGCCACGCAGCCCGCCGACGTTCCGACGCTCGTGCTGTTCTTCCACGACGGTGGCGTCACCGACAACCGCGGCACCGAGGCCGCGATCCGCGCCGCCGTCCCGTCCCCGGTGTTCTGGCAGTTCATCGGCCTGGGCCGCTCGAACTACGGCATCCTCGCCAAGCTCGACGACCTGCGCGGCCGCACCGTCGACAACACGGGGTTCTTCGCGCTCGACGACATCGACGCCGTCCCCGACTCCACGCTCTACGACCGGCTCGTGCAGGAGTTCCCCGACTGGGTCCGCGCCTACTACCCGGCCGGTCACCCGGCGCGCGTCGCGGCAGGCCGCTGACCCGGGACCTCCGGACCACCGCCCGCCCTCACCTCCGCGGGACGATGGAGTCGTCGCCCGGCACCACCCGGCGGCGCCCGCCGACGGAGAGGAGCGGACCATGTCGCACCCCTGGGACGTGACGGTCTACCTGGTCGAGACCCCCGACGCCGCCCGCGGACCCCTCACGCAGGCCCACGCCGTGCTCGCGAGCGCCGACGGCACGACGCTCGACGGCTACGGCCGCGCGCGCGTGCCGGGGGAGACGGACGACACCACGGCGAGGCACGCGCTCGCGGTCGCGGGTGCGCTGCGCGACCTCGCGCGCCGGCTCACGCTCGAGGCCGGCGAGCGGTCCGGGCTCGAGCGCGAGGAGCTCGCGACGGCCTGCTGACCCGCACGTGCGAGGACCCGGGGCCTGTGACCCCGGGTCCTCGTCTGCCGGCGTCCGCCGGTCCGTGGCGATCGTCCACGGACCGACCGACGCCGCGGGGAGCGGCCCGCCACCTGCGGCTCACCGGCGCCGACCACCCCGTGATCGTCCGTCAGCCGTCGTCGTGCACGACGACCACCGGCACCGTCGCCTCGCGGAGGACCGCGCCGCTGACGGAGCCGAGCAGCATCCCGCGGAAGCTCCCGAGGCCGCGCGACCCGACGACGAGCAGCGCGGCACCCGTGCCGAGATGCACGAGGGCGTCGGCCGGGTCGTCGTCGACGAGCGCGAGCTCGACCTCCAGCCCGTCGTTCTCCGCGCGCAGCGCGTCCGTCACGGACGTCGCCGCGCGGTGCGTCGGGTGCTCCTCGTCGTCGGTCGCGACGGGCGGGAGGCTGCCGCGCCCGAACGGGTCGGGGATCGTCGGCCGCGCGTGCACGACCCGCAGGGGCCGGCCGAGCAGCGTGGCCTCGCGGGCGGCGAGCCGAGCGGCGACGAGCGACGCGGACGACCCGTCGACGCCGACGACGACCGCCGCGTCGACCGCCGTCGGGTGACCGGGGCCGGAGCGGACGACCGCGACCGGGCACTGCGCGTGCGCGGCGACGTGCACGCCCGTCGACCCGGTGCGCGCGCCGCTGCTCCGCACGCGCGCACCGACGACGAGCAGCGCGGCGTCGGCGCTGACGTCGCGCAGGGACGGGACGACGCGACCGTGCAGCGCCCGCGTCTCGACCGGCAGGCCGGGATGGCGCTCCTCGACCAGGCGCGCCTGCTCGTCCAGGTACTCCTTGACCTCGGTCCCGAGGTCGCGGGTGTCGACGACCGGGTACCAGCTCCACGCGATCGTCTGCCAGGAGTCGTCGAGCACGCGCACCAGCAGGAGCGCGGCGTGCCGCCGCTCGGCCTCGTGGACCGCCCAGTCGAGGGTCAGTGCGCTGTGCGGTGAGCCGTCCAGGGCGACGACCACCGGTCCGTCGGCACGCATCGCTGCCTCCTCCGCTCCGGCGGCGGCTGGGGGCCGGCTGTGCGTCGGCCTCGACGCCGCGTCCCTTCCAGGCTCCGCCGTGCGGGCCCCCGCGACCCGGGACCTGGGTCCCGAATGTGGCCGGGCCGCGCGCTGCGGCGGAGGGGCTCAGCGGCCGGGGTGCGCCGTGAGCCGACCCGTGGTGCGGACCTCGACCGGCACGCCCTCGACCACGGCGGGCACGCGGACGCCGGGGTGCACGACGTTGACGCGCAGCGCGTACCCGCCGCACCGGCGCGTCAGGCCGACACCGCACACGCCGGGCCGCCCGCGGAGGGTCGCGCAGAGCCGCTCCTGCGCGCGCCGCGCGGCGACGAGCGCGTCGTGCGACGCGACGAGCGACGGCGCGTCGCGGGCGTCCTGCACCTCGTGCTCGTCGTGCCTCTCGTGCGCGTCGTGCCTGTCGCGGCTCCCGTGCGTCGTCATGGTCCGCACCTCCCTCCTGGTCCCAGCGCACCGCGCCGACGCACGCGTGACGAGGGGCGAAGGTCCCCGGCGGGTGACCTCGCGCCCGTCACCACGTGCCGGGGAGGTCGAGCAGGTCGTCGCACGTGCCCGTCGCGCCGTCGGCGCCCGTCCACGTCACGTGCGCCGCGCCCGTCGCGAGGTCCACGTCGAGCGACGCCACCGCGGTCCGCGCGCGTCGGGTGAGCGACAACAGTGACCCGGCGAGACCGACCTCGACCCCACCGCCGAACGCGGGATGGGTGTTGCGGAACCGGCACAACGCGAGCAGCGCCCGCACCACCGGCCGGACGAGCGCGGCCGCGACCTCGTCGGGCGTGTAGCGGTGCCGGTTCACGTCCCGCCCGACGCCGGTTCGCTCCAGCAGGTCCACGTCGTTCCCGCCCGCCAGCGCGCCCACGTAGTACACCTGCGGGATCCCCGGCGTGAACAGCTGCACCGCACGCGCCGCCAGGTACCGCGCGTCGTCGCGCCCGAGCGCGTCGTAGAACGTCGAGTTCACCTGGTACAGGTCGAGGTTCGACGCCGCCGCGCCCGTGGCCCGCGCCGACGCACCACCCGTGCGCGCGTGGATCCCCTCGACGAGCTCGTCGACCTGCGACGGCGTCAGCAGCCCCGGCCGCTCGGGCTCGCCCGGCTCGACCGTCTGGTCCCGCCCGACGTCGATCACCCCGATCCCGTCGTGCGTGTCCAGGACCGTCACCGCGTTCGCCGGCCGCATCCCCAGCCACCGCACCAGCGCCGCACCGTCGCCCGTGTACAGCGCGTGCAGCACCAGCGGCGGCAGCGCGAAGTCGTACACCAGGTCCACCGACCGCCCGATCTGCACCTGCCGCTCGTAGTAGGCGTGCACCTCGACCAGCACGTCCACGCCGCGCTCGCGCGCCCGCGCCGTGAAGTCCTCGATGAACGCGAACGTCTCCGGCGTCATGAAGCACGTCGTGCCCGGCGTCTTCACCGCGTACCCGACCGCGTCCAGCCGCACCAGGCGCACGCCCGCCCCCGCGACCGCGTCCAGGATCGACGTCAGGTACGCGCGACCCGCGTCCGCGTGCACGTCGATGTCGACCTGCTGCGGCGTGAACGTCGTCCACACGTACCGCCACCGGTCCCCGAGCCGCACGGGCGTGAACGGCAGGCCCGGCCGTGGCCGGTAGATCCGCGTCAGGTCGGCCTCCGTCGCGCCGCCCGGGAACACCGACGACATCGTGAGGAACATCGACGCGTGCGGGGACGCGTCACCGCGCTCGCGGACGTCGCGGAACGCGGGGGAGTCGGCCGAGACGTGGTTGACGATGAGGTCGACGACGACGTCGTGCGTCCGCGCGAGGTCGCGCACGTCGTCCCAGGTGCCGAGCCGCGGGTCGACGTGGGTGTGGTCGACGGGGTCGAAGCCCGCGTCGGCGCCGTCGAAGGGCGTGAAGAACGGCAGGACGTGCACGCCGCCGAACACGCCGGCGAGCTCGGGGGAGCGCAGGAGCCGGGCGAGGCCGGGCAGGTCGCCCGCGAGGCGGTCGGCGTAGGTGATGAGCTGGACCTGGTCGCGCAGCGCCATGGCGTCCTCCTGGGCCGGGCCGTCGGCCGCGCGGCGACGGTGCCGCGTGACCGGCCTCGGGTCGAGCGTCCCGCGGGTGCGCCGCGCTCGCACGCCCGGCACGTCGCACGCGCGGCGCGTCGCGGGCCTGGCGTGTCGCGCGCCGCGCGACGGACACTGCCCGGCATGAGCGACGTGGTCCAGGACGAGGCCGTGACCTGCCCCCGCTGCGGGGCCGCGCCGGGGGAGCCGTGCCGGACGGCGGACCGCGTGCAGCGGCCGCCGCACCGCCGTCGGACGCTCGCCGCGCAGGAGGCGTCGCGCGCGTCGGACGACTGAGGCCGGACCGGCGCGCCGGCCGCGGCCGCGGTCGCGCGGGTGAGTGTGCGGGTCAGCGTGTGGTCGCGGTGAACCCGGCGGTCGTGCCGGGGTGGATGTCCCAGGTGCGGATGTCCTTGCCCACGCCGTCCTCGCTCTTCTCGAAGAGCCGCACGACGCCGTCGGCGTGGGCGCTGATCCCGTGGATCACGTGCGCCCCGGTCACGCCCTCGACGAAGACGGCGACGAGGCCGTCGAAGTCGCTCATGCTCGACGGGGACCGGTCGTTGACCGTGCGGACCGTGTAGGGGACGCCGGAGGCGACCAGCTCGGGGGTCGGGTACGTCATGGTGGACCTCCACCTCTGGTTGGTGGGCCGCCGCTGGTCCGGCGCTAGGTCGATGGTGGGGCACCCGGCGCGGGGAGGCGAGCCCTGCGAGGGGTCGGTCCGCCTGTCGGTCGTTCAGGCGTCCGGCGGTCGGTCGGGGGTGAACCGCGCGGCGAGGCGCTCGGAGCCGCGGGCGAGCAGGACGACGTCGGCGCCGACGGCCACGAACGACGCCCCGGCCTGCACGTACGCGTCGGCGAGGGCCGGGTCGAACGCGTTGACGCCGACGGGTGTGCCGGCCGCGCGGACCGCGTCGAACGTGCGGTGGACGGCCGCGACGACGTCGGGGTGGTCCTGCTGCCCGAGCCGCCCGAGGGAGGCCGCGAGGTCGGACGGGCCGACGAAGACGCCGTCGACGCCGTCGACCGCCGCGATCTCGCCTGCGGCGTCGACGCCCTGCGCGGTCTCGACCTGGACGACGACGGACACGTGCCGGTCGGCGTCCCGGAGGTACCCGTCGACGCGGCTCCACCGGGTGGAGCGGGCGAGCGCGCCGCCGACGCCGCGTCGCCCGTCCGGCGGGTAGCGGACGGCCTCGACGACGGCGCGCGCCTCGTCCGCGGTGGACACCATGGGGACGAGAAGGTTCTGCGCGCCGAGGTCGAGGACCTGCGTGATCAGCACGGGGTCGGCCGCCGGGACGCGGACGACGGGCGTCACCGGGTACGCGGCGAGCGCCTGGAGCTGGGCGAGCACCGACTCGAGCCCGTTGGGCGCGTGCTCCATGTCGACGAGCACCCAGTCGACCCCGGACCCGGCGCAGATCTCGGCGACGAGCGGGCTGCCGGTGCAGACCCACAGGCCGACGAGCGGCCGCGCGGCGTCGCCGTGGGCCTGCTCGGTCGCGAGGGCGTCGCGGAAGGTCGGCGTCAGTCGAAGCGGCACGAGAGCGTCCCCAGGTCGTGGAAGTCGGCCAGGACGGTGTCGCCCCGGTGCACCCACAGCGGGCGCGTGAACGAGCCGGCGAGGACGAGCTCGCCCGCGTCGAGGCGCTCGCCGTGCTGCGCGAGCTTGTTCGCGAGCCACGCGACGCCGCGCGCGGGGTGGCCGAGCACGGCGCCCGCGACGCCCGACTCCTCGACGGTCCCGTTGCGGTGCAGCAGCGCGGCGACCCAGCGCAGGTCGACGTCGTCGGGCCGCACGGGGGTCCCGCCGTGGACCATGGCGCCCATCGCCGCGTTGTCGCTGATGGTGTCGACGATCGTGCGGCCGTCGAGCGCGATGCGCGACGACAGGATCTCGAGCGCGGGGACGACGTACTCGGTCGCGCGCAGCACGTCGAAGATCGTCGCGTCGGGCCCGTCGACGGGCTCGGCGAGGAGGAACGCGAGCTCGACCTCGACGCGCACGTTCGAGAACCGCGCGTGCTCGAGGACGGCGCCGTCCTCGTGGACCATGTCGGCGAGGATCGCGCCGTAGTCGGGCTCGTCGATGCCGGTCGCGGCCTGCATGACCTTCGACGTGAGCCCGATCTTGCGGCCGACGTGCCGCCTCCCGGCGGCCAGGGCACGCCGCCGCCACTCGGCCTGCACCGCGTACGCGTCGTCGACGGTCATGCCGGGGTGGCGGGCCGTGAGCAGGGGCACGGTGGTGCGGTCGCGCTCGGCGGCGGCGAGCTCGTCGGCGATGTCGGCGATCGCGTCGGGCGTCAGCACGGGACGCCCCGCTGCGGCCGGTGCGGCTGGTGGGGTCGAGGGCGTGCGCGGGTCACAGCTGGTGCCCCAGCTTGTACTCGCCCTGCTTCCACTCGGGCAGGGCGTCGGCGTCGTCGCCCGCGCGCGTGTAGGAGAACCCGTCGGCGCCGATCGTCACGGCCATCTCGCTCGAGTCGGTGCGCGCGACGACGGGCTGCGGCTCACCGTCGAGGTCGAGCACGAGGGACGCCTCGGTGTACCAGGACGGCACGACGGGGTTGCCCCACCAGTCGCGCCGCTGGTTGTCGTGCACGTCCCACGTGACGACGGGGTTGTCGGGGTCGCCGGTCCAGTAGTCCTGCGTGTAGATCTCGACGCGGTGCCCGTCGGGATCGCGCAGGTACAGGTAGAACGCGTTGGACACGCCGTGCCGGCCGGGTCCGCGCTCGATCCGGTCGGACAGCCGCAGCGCGCCGAGGCGGTCGCAGAGCGCGAGGACGTCGTGCTTCTCGTGCGTCGCGAACGCGACGTGGTGCAGCCGCGGCCCGTCGCCGCCGGTCATCGCGGTGTCGTGCACCGTCGGCTTGCGGCGCATCCACGCGGCGTACGTCGTCCCGTCGGCGTCCTGGATGTCCTCGGTCACGCGGAACCCGAGGTCCTCCATGTAGCGCACCGCGCGCGGCACGTCGGGCGTGACCTGGTTGAAGTGGTCGAGCCGCACGAGCGGGCCGGGTGGTTGCAGGTCGTACCGCCAGGACAGCCGCTCGACGTGCGCGACGTCGTGCACGAACTCGTACGGGAAGCCGAGCGGGTCCTGCACGCGCACCGCGTCGCCGACGCCTGCCGTCCACCCGTCGCGGCGCCGCTCGACCCGGCACCCGAGCTCGGAGTAGAACGCGACGGCCCGCTCGAGGTCCTGCGGCGCGCGCACGCGGTACGTGAACGCGGCGGCCGCCGCGACGGGCCCCTGGCGCAGCACGAGGTTGTGGTGGAGGAACTCGTCGAACGTGCGCAGGTGCAGCGTCGTCGCGTCCTGCGCGGTCACGACCAGGCCGAGCACGTCGACGTAGAAGTGCCGTGACGCCGCGAGGTCGGTGACGACGAGCTCGAGGGACAGGGCGCGCAGCACGTCCGGGGGTGGCGACGTGGGGGTCGGGATGAAGCGCGCGCTCGCCGGGCGACCGCCCGGCGGCGTGGGGGTGGCGTTCACGTCGTGCGCCCTCTCTCGTCGGGTTCAGCGCGGGTCGGGGTCGTCGAGGTCGGTCGGCGGGTGCGGGGCGACCTTGCCGAACGTCGGGTTGTGCACGGGGCCGAGCGTCACGTGCACGGCCTGCTGGTGCGTGTAGAAGTCGATCGAGCGGTACCCGCCCTCGTGACCGAGCCCGGACGCCTTGACGCCGCCGAACGGCGTGCGCAGGTCGCGCACGTTGTTGCTGTTGAGCCAGACCATCCCCGCGTCGACGCCGTGCGCGAACGTGTGCGCCCGCCGCAGGTCGTTCGTCCACACGTAGGCCGCGAGCCCGTAGCGGACGCCGTTCGCGAGGGCGAGCGCCTCGGCCTCGGTGTCGAACGGGGTGATCGCGACGACGGGCCCGAAGATCTCCTCCTGGAAGATCCGCGCGTCGGGCGGCACGTCGGCGAACACGGTCGGTGCGACGTAGTTCCCGGTGGGGAACCCGTCGGGGCGCCCGCCGCCCGCGACGAGCCGCCCCTCGGTCTTCCCGATCTCGACGTACGACATGACCTTGTCGACGTGGTCGGGGTGCACGAGCGCGCCCACCTCGGTCGCGGGGTCGTGCGGCGGGCCGACGACGACGCGCCGCGCCTGCGCCGCGTACCGCTCGACGAACTCGTCGTACACCGACCGCTCGACCAGGATCCGGCTGCCGGCGGTGCACCGCTCCCCGTTGAGGGAGAACACCCCGAAGATCGTCGCGTCGACCGCCGCCTCGAGGTCCGCGTCGGCGAACACGACCGCGGGGGACTTGCCGCCGAGCTCCATCGACAGGCCCTTGAGGTGCGGCGCCGCGTTCGCGAAGATCAGCTGGCCCGTGCGACTCTCGCCCGTGAACGAGATCAGCGGCACGTCCGGGTGCCGGACCAGGGCGTCGCCCGCCTCCTCGCCGATCCCGTGCACAAGGTTGAACACGCCGGTCGGCAGGCCCGCCTCGGCGAAGATCCCCGCCCACAGCGACGCCGACAGCGGCGTGAACTCCGCCGGCTTCAGCACGACCGTGTTGCCCGTCGCGAGCGCCGGGCCGAGCTTCCACGACTCGAGCATGAACGGGGTGTTCCACGGCGTGATCAGCCCCGCGACCCCGATCGGCTTGCGGTTCACGTAGTTCAGCTGCCTGCCCGGCACCTTGAACGCGTCGTCCGCCTGCGCCACCACCAGGTCCGCGAAGAACCGGAAGTTCTCCGCCGCCCGGCGCGCCTGCCCGAGCGCCTGCGTGATCGGCAGCCCCGAGTCGAAGCTCTCCAGCTCCGCCAGCCGCGCGTCGCGCGACTCGACGACGTCCGCGACCCGGTGCAGGACGCGCGAGCGCTCGCGGGGGAGCATCCGCGGCCACGGCCCCTCCTCGAACGCCCGCCGGGCGGCCGCGACGGCGCGATCGACGTCGGCCGCGGTGCCGCGCGCGGCACGCAGGTACGTCCGGTTGGAGACGGGGTCGAGCACGTCGAACGTCCCGCCGTCGGTCGAGTCGACGTCCTCGCCGCCGATGTGGTGCCGCACCCGGTCCGGCAGGTCCGCGGGCACGTGCGCTTCCGCCGGTGCGCCGGGTCGGTCGTCCGTGGTGGCCATCGCTCACCTCTCCGGGGATGTCGCACCGGCGGGCGCCGGCGCCTCGTCGGGGTGCTCGCGGGCCAGGTAGGCCGCGAGCGTCGCGGACCGGTGCGCGCGCGCCGCGCGCTCGACGTCGGCCGGCGACGCACCCGACGCGACGAGGTCGAGCAGCGCCTCGTGCTCCCGCACGGACTCGCGCGCCCGGTCGGGCACGAACGTGAACGTCGAGTCGCGCAGGTGCCCGAGCCGCGCCCACTCGGCGTCGACCAGCGCGAGCAGCCGCGGGTTGGGGCACGCCGCGAACAGGACGGCGTGGAACCGGTGGTTGAGCGACGTGAACGCCCGCGGGTCGAAGTCGTCGAGCTGCTCGACGAGCCGCCGGTTGACGCGCCGCGCCTGCGTCACGTGCTCCGCGGTGAGGTGCGGGGCTGCCAGCGCGGTCGCGGCGCCCTCGAGCATCGCGAGCGTCTCCATGCTGTGCCGGTACTGGGTGTCGTCGATCAGGGACACGCGCGCGCCGACGTGCCGCTCGAACGTCACGAGCCCCTCCGCCTCGAGCCGCCGGATCGCCTCCCGCACCGGCACGACGCTCATGTCGAGCTCGTCCGCGATCGTGCCCAGCACGAGCCGGTGGCCCGGCGCGTACTCCTCGCCCGCGATGCGCTCGCGGAGCCACCGGTACGCCTGCTGCGACTTGCCGGCGCCCGCCGACGAGGCCGCCGCGCCGACGGGCGTCCGCGACCCGGCCGTCGGCGCCCGGCCGGCGGGGGAGGCGTTCACCGGGTGCGGCGCCACGCGTCGTACCTCGCTCTCCACGTCGCGTCCATCGGGAACAGCCCGTCGACCGCGTGCCCGGCGGCGACCTGCTCCGCGACCCACGCGTCCTCCTCCTCCTGCGCGAGCGCGGCGTCGACGACCTCCGCGACCAGCGCCGGCGGGATGACGACGACGCCGTCCGCGTCGCCCACGAGCACGTCGCCCGGCTCGACCGTCGTCCCGCCGCACGCGACCGCGACGTCCGTGTCCCACGGCACGTGCAGCCGTCCCAGCACCGCCGGATGGGCACCCGCCGCGTACACGGGGATGCCGACGGCCGCGACCGCGTCCCGGTCCCGCACCGCGCCGTCCGTGACGATCCCGGCCGCACCGCGCACGTGCGCGCGCAGCGCGAGGACGTCACCGAGCGTGCCCGCGTCCGCCCGACCGCGGGCCTCGATGACGAGCACCTCACCGGGACCGACCGCGTCGAACGCGCGCTTCTGCGCGTTCTGCCCGCCGCCGTGCCGGGCGAACAGGTCCTCCCGACCGGGCAGGAGCCGCAGCGTGCGTGCCGTGCCCACGAGCCGCGTCCCCGGGCGCAGCGGGTGCACCCCGTCGACCGTGACCCGGTCCAGCCCTCGCCTGCGCAGCTGCCCGCTCAGCGCGGCGACCGGCACGCGCGCGAGCTTCTCGCGCAGGTCGGGCGTCAGGGCGCCCGTCTCCCGCTGCGGGTCGAGCCCGGCGGCCGCCCGCGACCCCCACGCCTCGGCGCGCTCGTGGTCGTCGACGGCGGGCAGCGCACCGACGCCTGAGTCGAAGGCGTGCGTCCCCTCGACGACCGTCGTCGCCAGCCGGCCCGTCGTCGGCGAGCCCGGTGCGTCGGGCGCGTCCACCTCCACCTCCACGACGTCGCCCGGCCGCAGCACCGACGACCCCGCCGGCGTCCCCGTGAGGATCACGTCGCCCGGCTCGAGCGTGAGGTGCTGCGACAGGTCGGCGACCAGCTGCGCGAGCGGGAAGATCAGCCCTGCGGTCGTGTCGTCCTGCCGCAGCTCACCGTTGACCCACGTCCGCACCCGCAGCCCCGCCGGGTCGAGCGGCGCGGCGTCCAGCAGCCGCGGACCGAGCGGCGTGAACCCGTCCCCGCCCTTCGACCGCAGGTTCGACCCGCGGTCCGCCGCACGCAGGTCGTACAGGCCGAGGTCGTTCGCCGCGGTCACCCACCCGACGTACCGCCACGCGTCCTCGACGCGCACCCGCCGCGCCGCCGTCCCGATCACGAGCGCGACCTCACCCTCGAACGCCAGCAGCTCCGTCCCCGCCGGACGCTCGACCGTCCCACCCGACGCCGCCACCGAGCTCGACGGCTTCAGGAAGTACGACGGCTGCGCCGGCCGACGCCCCCGCTGGTCCGCGCGCGACCCGTAGCTCAGGTGCACCGCGACCACCTTCCCCGGGCGCCCCGGGAGCGCGGCGAACCTCGGGTCCACCCCGTCGCGGCTCGTGACCTGCTCGGACATCCGCACCTCGCGCCCTTCGTCTGACGGAACCGGTCGGTCCGCGGGCACCGTGCGCTCGCGGACGCGTGCTGCTCAGCTGTTCGCCCGCACGATCTCCTCCTGGTACGGCGCGACGACGCCGGGCGACACGACGAGGTCGAGCAGCAGGAAGGGGCGCTCCGCGGCGGGCCGCGCGGCCCAGTCGGCGAGGGCGTCGAGGTCGTCGAGCGTCCGCACGGTCACGCCGTGCGCCCCGACGGCGGTCGCGAGGCCCGCGAAGTCGACCGCGGGGATGAGCATGGGCTCGCGCACCAGGCCCTTGCGCCCGTACACGTGCACCTCGGCGCCGTACGCGGCGTCGTTCCACACGACGGCCATCCCGCGCCCGCCCGCGACGCGCACGGCGGACTCCAGGTCGGCCAGCGCCATGAGCCCGCCCCCGTCGCCCGACGTGAGCACGACCGTCGCGTCGGGCCGGGCGAGCGCCGCGCCGACCACGCTCGGGAAGCCCAGCCCGATCGACTGGAACGCGGTGCCGACCATGATCATCCGGTCGGGCGACGCGACGGGCCAGTACATGTTGGCCCACGCGATGAAGTGGCCCCCGTCGGAGACGACGACCCGGTCGGCGGGCAGGAGCGCCGCGATGCGCGCGGCCGCGGAGCGCGGGTCGAGACGCCCGTCGGGCGCGACACCGGTGCCCGCCTCGTGCACGCGCGCGGCGGCGACGTCGACCGACTCGCGCCACCCGCTCGCCGGCACGCCCAGCGCGCCCAACGCGTCCAGGACGGCGGCGGCGACCGTCGCCGCGTCGCCCCGCACGAACCCGCCGACGTGCGGGTGCGTCGCCGCAGGCGCGACGTCCACCTGGAGCACGCGCGTGCCGGGCGCGAACAGCTCGCCGAACCGCATCGTGAACTGGTTGAGGGACGCCCCCACGACGACCGCGACGTCCGCCTCCCGCACGAGGTCCATGGCCCCGCGCGCACCGAACCCGCCGGCCACGCCCAGGTCGAACTCGGGCCGGGGGAAGACGCCCTGGCCCAGCGCGGTCGTGACCGTGAGCGCACCCGTCGCGTCCGCGATCCTCCCCAGCACGTCGCCCGCGCCCGCGAGCCACGCGCCCCGCCCTGCCATGAGCAGGGGCCGCCGGGCCGACGCCAGCGCCGCCGCGACGTCCCGCACCGTCGCCTCCGCGAACGGGCCGCGCGGCGCGAGCGGACCCGGCAGCCGCGGCTCGGGCACCTCGGGCACCGGACCCGCGTCGAGCGTCGCCACGTCGTAGGGGATCGCCAGCACCGTCGGGACGTGGTACGTCAGCGCGTGCTCGACCGCGATCGCCGTCGTCGCCGCCGCGTCGGCACGTCCCACCGTGTACGTGCGAGCCCCGACCGCCGACGCCATCGCGATCTGGTCCACGTCCCACGGGCGCGGCCCCGACGTCGGCTCGTCGCCCACC
Source organism: Cellulomonas algicola (assembly GCF_019024305.1). Taxonomy (NCBI): domain Bacteria; kingdom Bacillati; phylum Actinomycetota; class Actinomycetes; order Micrococcales; family Cellulomonadaceae; genus Cellulomonas; species Cellulomonas algicola. The sequence goes on from NZ_JAHKSJ010000019.1 coordinate 76,321, forward strand.
ACCAGCACGAGCGGCACGTGCGCCTGCACCGCCTCGGCCAGCGCCGTCAGCGTGTTCGTGAACCCCGCGCCGTACGTCGTCGTCGCCGCCGCGAGCCGCCCCGACGCCCGGTGGTGCGCGTCCGCCGCGACGACCGCCCCCGACTCGTGCCGCACCGGCGTGAACGTCGCCGACGTCTGCCGCGCGAGCGCGTCGAGGAAGTGCGCGTTGCCGTTGCCCATGACCCCGAACACGTGGTCCACGTGCGCGGCGAGGGTGACCGCGGCGTGCGCGGAGACCGAGGGCATCGCCGACCTCCTCGTCGAGCGTCGGACCCACGCCGTCGTGGGGCCGTCCGCTCGGCACTCTATCCACCGCCGTATACGATCCGCACGAGGGAGGTCCGCGCGACCGACCGGCGCGCCACGCCTCCCACCTCGACAACGACGTCCGGGGGAGTCGCACCATGCAGTTCCACCACCACGGCTACGTCTCGGGCGACCCCCGGGTCCAGCCCGCCGCCGGCGTCGGCCTCGACCGCCCCGACGACCTGCCCGACGAGGTCGACGTCCTCGTCGTCGGCACCGGACCCGCCGGCATGATCGCCGCCGCCCAGCTCTCCCAGTTCCCCGACGTCACCACCCGCATCGTCGACCGCCGCCCCGGACGCCTCGCCATCGGCCAGGCCGACGGCATCCAGGCCCGCAGCGTCGAGACCTTCCAGGCCTTCGGCTTCGCCGGACGCATCGCCGAAGAGGCCTACCGCATCACCGAGATGTGCTTCTGGCACCCCGACCCCGCCGACCCCACCCGCATCGTCCGCGGCGAACGCCCGCCCGACGACCCCTCCGGCATCAGCGAGTTCCCCCACCTCATCGTCAACCAGGCCCGCGTCCTCGACCACTTCGCCGAGTACATGGCCAACGCCCCCACCCGCATGCGCCCCGACTACGGCTACGCCTTCCGCGACCTGCACGTCGCCGACCACGGCGACCACCCCGTCACCGTGCACCTCACCCGCACCACCGGCGACGACGCCGGCACCGACAAGACCGTCCGCGCGCGCTACGTCCTCGGCGCCGACGGCGCCCACAGCGACGTCCGCCGCGCCATCGGCTGCGTCCCCCGCGGCGACAGCGCCTTCCACGCCTGGGGCGTCATGGACGTCCTCGCCGTCACCGACTTCCCCGACATCCGCCTCAAGTGCGCCATCCAGTCCGGCACCGGCGGCAGCATCCTGCTCATCCCGCGCGAGGGCGGGCACCTCTTCCGCATGTACGTCGACCTCGGCGAGGTCCACCCCGACACCCGCGACGCCGTCCGCGCCACCACGATCGACCAGATCGTCGACCACGCCAACGCCATCCTGCGGCCCTACACCCTCGACGTCCGCTCCGTCGCCTGGCACAGCGTCTACGAGGTCGGCCACCGCGTCACCGACCGCTTCGACGACGTCCCCCTCGACCAGCGCGGCACCCGCACCCCCCGCGTCTTCATCGCCGGCGACGCCTGCCACACCCACAGCGCCAAGGCCGGCCAGGGCATGAACGTCTCCATGCAGGACGGCTTCAACCTCGCCTGGAAGCTCGGCCACGTCCTGACCGGCCGCAGCCCCGAGACCCTCCTCACCACCTACTCCGCCGAACGCCAGGTCATCGCCCAGAACCTCATCGACTACGACCGCGAGTGGTCCTCCCTCATGGCCCGCAAGCCCGAGGACCTCGACCCCGGCGAGCTCGCCGCGTTCTACGTGCGCACCACCGAGTTCCTCTTCGGCTTCATGACGCAGTACCCGCCGTCCATGCTCGTCGGCGACGCCACCCACCAGCGCCTCGCCACCGGGTTCCCCCTCGGCAAGAGGTTCAAGTCCGCCCCCGTCGTCCGCGTCGCCGACGCCAACCCGCTGCACCTCGGCCACCAGCACCGCGCCGACGGCCGCTGGCGCGTCTACGCCTTCGCCGACCGGCCCGCCGCGGGGGAGCGGTCCGCGCTCGCGGACTGGGCCGGCTGGATGGCGACGTCGCCCGACTCACCCGTCCTCGCGCACGCACGCGAGGGCGACGCGCTCGACGCGCTCCTCGACGTCAAGGTCGTCTACCAGCAGCGCCACGTCGACGTCGACGTCACGCGCGTGCCCGCGCTGTTCCTGCCGCGCACCGGCCCGTTCGACCTCGTCGACTACGAGAAGGTCTTCGCGGCACTGCCCGACGACGACGTCTTCGACGCGCGCGGCATCGATCGCGACGGGTGCGTCGTCGTCGTCCGCCCCGACCAGTACGTCGCCGCCGTCCTCCCGCTGGACGCGACCGCCGACCTCGCGGCGTTCTTCCGGCAGCACCTGCTCGTGCAGGGGCGCGAGCCCGTCGCCTGACCTCGTCGGGGGCTGCGCGACGAGCCGCCGCAGGGGCCGGCCCGCCGCGCGCACCGGCCGTCAGACGCGTGCGGCCTCGCGCGCGAGCCGCGCCGGCGTCTCGTCGTCGAACTCCGCGAAGAACCCGCCGACCCGGTCCGTGAGCTCACCCATCCCGTCGCACGCGAACAGGACCGGCTGGTAGTGGCTGATGTCGTACGCGAGCGTCGCCATCTGGTGGAAGTCGACCGGCCGGATGTCCGCACCGCGGAACTCCTCGATCTCCCCGTACGACGACAGCAGCCCAGCCCCGTACGCCCGCAGCTCGCCGCCCTCGTACATCACGCCGAACTCGATCGTGAACCAGAAGACGTCCGCCACGTACTGCAGCCCCTCGGGGGTCTCGCACCGCCGCGCGGCCTCGCCGGCACGCCGCTTGACCTCGGCGATCGCCGGGTTCGCGAGGAGATTGCAGTGCCCGACGACCTCGTGGAGGATGTCCGGCTCGGGCGTGTAGAGCGGCTGCGACGCGTGCCGCAGGTACTGCGTCGAGTGGAAGACCCCGTCCGCGAGCGACCCGTAGAACACGTCGAGCGGCACCAGCCCGGCGGCCGGGTGCAGCCGGAACCCGCTGAGCGGACCGAGCCCCGCGCTCACCTCGTCGAGCTGCGGCACGTGGTCCGTCGGCAGCGCGAGGGCCTCCTTGCCCTCGAGGTACCCGCGGATCGCGAGCCGCTCGTGCTTCGGCGCGAGCTCCCGGCACACCGTCTCCCAGATCCGGTTCTCGGTGTCGGTGTACTCCACGCGCGGCACGGGGTCGCCGGGCCGCCACGCGAGCGCCGGGGCGGCGATCTCGTCGCGTCGTCGCCGGTACTCGTCGTCCTTCGCACCGGGATGGTCGTCCGCGAGGTGAACCCTGGCCTTGCCGTCCTCGTCCGCGGTGACGGGGGCGTACAGCTGGCCCTCTTCGAACATGCGACCCGTTCTACGCCCAACGCCGCGCCGACGCATCCCCCGGTCGTGCGCCCCGGCCGCCGCGGGTGCCCGTACGGGATGCGCCGCCGGCGTCGCTAGCCTGGCGTGATGCCCCCGACGATCCGTCCCTACGCGTCGGACGACGCGCAGGCCACCCTCGACGTGTTCCTCGCCGCGATCCGCGTCACCGCGGCCGCGGACTACACGCCGGAGCAGCTCGCCGCGTGGGCGCCCGACGACGTCGACCTCACGGCCTGGGCGCACCGCCGGGCCGCGCGGCGCACGGTCGTCGCGGAGGTCGACGGCCGCGTCGTCGGCTTCACCGACGTCGACCCGGGCGGGTACGTCGACATGATGTTCGTGGACCCCGCGGTCGGCCGCACGGGCGTCGCCTCGGCGCTCCTCGCATGGGCGCACGAGACGGCCCTCCGCGACGGCGCGTCGACGCTCACGACCCACGCGAGCCTCACCGCGCGCCCGTTCTTCGAGGCGCACGGCTTCGTCGTCACGGCCGAGCAGCACCCGGTCCGGCGCGGCGTGACGCTCACGAACTTCGCCATGGCGCGCCGCCTGCCCTGACACGTCGTCGCAGGTCGAGCGGTACATCGGGGCGGTAGTACATCAGCCTGGGGACTCTTCAGCGCGCATCTGGGTGCACCCCGATGCGCATTCGTACGCACATCGTCAGGCACGTCTGCGGTCATCTCTCGATCGACGCGATGGATCGATGGGCGCCACGAGCAACGCTGTCTCGTGACCGATCTGACGGAGGCACTCGATTCGCACCGGTGGCGGCCGCCGTCGGCCCGCCTCCACCACCTCTCGACCGAGACAGCACGAGGCGGTTCCACCGTCGCCCTAGGTGTACTGACCCGCTGCGTTGTTGACTCGGTCGATGG